>JBIIRU010000315.1:0-3340 GCA_044341355.1 Cyanobium sp.
GCGCGATAACAACTCTCGAGCGTCGGGCAGAGAATGCGCACCGCCGCCACGTCATACAGCTCGTGGAACGCCTTCTGCTGGCGCTGCATCTTGCTCCAGATGCCATACAAATGTTTCGGCCGGCCGCTGACATCGCAACTGCCCAGTCCCACCGAAGCCAGCCGGTCCCGCAGCAACTGCACGGTGACCCCCAACCGATCTTCCCGTTCACTGCGCTTGGTGGCAACCTGCTGCTGGATCTCCCGAAACGCCTCCGGCTCCAGGATCTTGAAGGCGAGGTCCTCCAGTTCCCACTTGAAGCGACCGATGCCGAGCCGGTTGGCCAGGGGGGCGTAAATATCGCGGGTTTCACGGGCGATGCGCTGCTGCTTCTCGGGCTTGAGGGCCCCGAGGGTGCGCATGTTGTGCAACCGATCGGCCAGCTTCACCAGCACCACCCGAATATCGCTGGCCATGGCCAGAAACATGCGCCGCAGGTTCTCGGCCTGGGCCTCGGTCTGGTTGGTGAAATGGATGCCCCCCAGCTTGGTGACCCCCTCCACCAGGGCCCGCACCTCGGCGCCAAATTGGGCTTCAATTTCCTCCGGCGTCACCTGGGTGTCTTCAACCACGTCGTGGAGGAAGCCGGCGGCGATGACCGAACTGCCGGCACCAATATCGCGCAGCAGATCGGCTACGGCGATGGGATGGACGATATAAGGCTCGCCTGTGGCCCGCATCTGGCCATCGTGGAGTTGATGGGCGAAATCAAAAGCGGCCGCCAAAAGATTGTCGTTACTGCGGCTGGCCTTGCCAGCCTCTGCCAGGCCCTGGGCACCTTGGGCACCTTGGGCAGCCAGCAGGGAATCTCTCAACCAGACGGGCAGGCTGACCCCATAGGCTTCAGTGGGGTCGGCAATGGCCATTGGATTGGCAGCCAAGGCCGGGACCGACAAGGCCGAGACCGGTAGGGCCGAGACCGGCAGGGCCGTGGCCGACCCATCCGTTAGCGGCTGATCGGTGGTGGAGGCTTCGGGAACGGTTTTAAGCATCTCGTTCCGCAATGTTCTTCCATGGTATGCAAATGCCGCCGCCTCGACCGCCATGTCTGGGGACGGCGATCAACCCGCCGACAGCCCTCCCCCAACCCATGGTGCCCAGTTCCGCGGCCCCCAGTGCTCCCCGGGAAGTCCTCCGTCTCCAGGGCCTGAAGGTGCGCTACCCAGGTAGCCCCACCAATGTGCTGGACGGCCTGGACCTACGGCTGAACCAGGGGGAAACCCTCGCCCTGGTGGGCCCCTCCGGCTGCGGCAAAAGCACCGTCGCCAGGGCCGTATTGCAATTGCTGCCCCCAGGCAGCCGCTGCGAAGGCAGGCTCGAACTCACCGGCAAGGATCCCCGTCGCCTCAGCGCCAGCTCCCTGCAGCAACTGCGGGGGCAGGCGGCGGGACTGGTGTTTCAGGACCCGATGACCAGGCTCAATCCGTTGATGACCGTTGGCGAACACCTCAGGGACACCCTGGATGCCCACCGCTGCCAACGCAGCCTCGAACGGGCCCAAGGCCTGCTGGAGCGGGTGGGCATCAATCCCGCCCGCTATGGCAGCTATCCGCACGAGTTCAGCGGTGGCATGCGCCAACGGCTGGCGATCGCCCTGGCCCTGGCCCTGAACCCGCCCCTGGTGATCGCCGATGAACCCACCACCAGCCTGGATGTGGCCGTCACCGCCCAGGTGATGGCTGAGCTGAGCGACCTCTGTGCCGAAGCGGGCAGCGCCCTGCTGCTGATCAGCCATGACCTGGCCATGGCCGGCCGTTGGTGCCAGCGGATCGCCGTCCTTGCTGACGGCCGCCTGGTGGAGGAGGGTCCCAGCCACCAGCTCTTGACCGCGCCGGTGTCTGATGTGGGGCGCCGCCTGGTTTTGGCGGCCCGCCAGCGCGAGGGGGGGCACCGCCAGGCCACTGCGGCCTCGCCGCTGCTGCTGGAGGTGCAGGAGCTGCGCAGCTGGCATGCCCTGCCCTCCCCCCCCTGGAGCCAGCGGTGGCTGAAGGCCGTGGATGGCATCAGCTTCCAGCTCCATGAGGGGGAAACCCTGGGGGTGGTGGGGGCTTCCGGCTGCGGCAAGAGCAGCCTCTGCCGCGCCCTGATGGGCCTGGTGCCGGTGCGGGGCGGCCAGGTGCGCCTGCAAGGCCAGAACCTGCGCAAGTTGCGGGGAGCCAAACTGGCCCGGGCGCGCCGCGGCCTGCAGATGGTCTTCCAGGATCCCCTGGCCTGCCTCAATCCCCAAATGGCGGTGGGCGAAGCCATCGCCGATCCGCTGCTCATCCACGGCCTGGCCCGTCCCGCCGAGGCACGGCAAGAGGCCCGGCGCCAGCTGGCGGCGGTGGGACTGACGCCCCCGGAGGACTTCGAGCGGCGCCTGCCCCGCCAACTCTCGGGGGGCCAGCAGCAGCGGGTGGCCATTGCCCGCGCCCTGATCCTCAGACCCCGGGTGCTGCTGTGTGATGAAAGCGTCAGCATGCTGGATGCTGAAGTGCAGGCCGAAGTGCTGGGGCTGCTGGGCCAGCTGCAGCGGCAATTGGGGCTGGGCCTGGTCTTCATCACCCACGACCTGAGCGTGGCCAGCGGCTTCTGCCACCGGGTGATCGTGCTGGAGGGAGGACGCATCGTCGAAGAGGGCCCGGGGGCCGACCTGCTGGCCCATCCCCATGCCGCCATCACTCGCACGTTGGTGGATGCCTGCCCGCGCCTGCCCGCGGTAACGACGACCTAATCGGCAAAATTCGCTAACAGCAACGCAGCTAACGGCAACGCAACTGATTCAAGAGGCGTTCAAAGACTTCGGGCAGAGGTGCTTCAAATACCAGCCGCTCTTGGCTGATGGGGTGATCAAGTCCCAACTGGACGGCATGGAGGGCCTGGCCAGCCAGGGGGATCGGCAACTTGCGGCAGCGGCTGTAGGTGGCATCGCCCACAATCGGATGGCCCCAGTGGGCGCAATGCACCCGGATCTGGTGGGTGCGCCCCGTATCCAGCTTGAAACGCAACAGCGAATAGTCCCCCAATCGCTCTACCAGGCGCCAGTGGGTGCAGGCGGTTCGGCCGCTGGCGGCATCAACCACCGCATATTTCTTGCGATCCAGCGGGTGGCGGCCGATTGGCCCATTGATGCTGCCCGCCTCCCCCAGCGGCACCCCGTGAACCACCGCCAGGTATTCGCGGCTGGCGATGCGCTGCTGAATCTGGCGCTGCAGCCGCACCAGGGCCTCCTGGCTTTTGGCGATGACAATGCAGCCGGTTGTGTCCTTATCGAGCCGATGCACGATGCCAGGGCGCATCTCGCCGCCGATGCCGGGCAGGT
>JBIIRU010000290.1:0-3637 GCA_044341355.1 Cyanobium sp.
CCAGGGACCAGACCGGATCACTGCCCACCAGGGCCTCCACCCCCCAACTGCGGGCCAGGGCGGCCGAGGCGCCATCGCGCCAGCTGATGGCGGTCGCCTGGGGCAGCAGGGCGCGCACCAGGGCGCGGCTGCGCCGCCGCCGCAGCGGTCCGAGCCCCTGGGCCCACAGCAGCACCGGTTTGCCCTGCAGCCGGGCTGCGGCCATCAACACCGAGTAATAGATGAGGCTGCGCAGGCTGGTGGCGTCCTGCAGCAAGCTGCCTCCGCCCAGCACCAGGGCATCACAGCCCGCCAGGGCCTGCAGCACCGCCGCCAGGCGGCTGCGATCGGTGGTCTGGACACCAAAAACCCGACGCACCTGCTGCTGGTCGCGGGCGGTGACCACGGGCCGGCAACCCTGGGGCAGCTGGTCGAGCAGCACGGCCAGCAGGGCGTCATCGCCGAGGTTGTGTTCGCCGTAGTAACCGCAGATCAGTACATCCATCGCCAATCGCGGTGAAGCCATGCAGGCACCCCGAAGCATTGCTGCCGAAGCTAGGCACCTAAGAGTTTGCCGAAAAACCAACCTATGAGGCGTCCGTCCTCCTTCCGCGATCCAGTGGAGTTACCCCGATTCCTTGGACAGGTGTTAGGCCATCACTCTGTTAAGCATACTGCGGTCGACGATCTGCTGCTCGTAGTCGATCGGGCTGAGGTAAGCGATCGGTTAGTAACGACGCTCGCGCTTGTAGTAGCCCTCAATCCAGAACGCCAAATCCCTTGGCCGAAATACTGCAATTGATCTGGTGGTCCTTCAGCAGCTGCTGGTAGACCGTCGCCCGGTATTGGCTCCCCTGATCGGCGTGGATCAGGAGCTGATCCGCCTGGGCAATGTGCTCAAGCCCGTGGAGGCGGTGGCATTAACGGGATGTTTTCCAGAAGGAGGAGCCCGCTGGAAGAATCAGCATCAACCAATGGCCCGTCGAGATGGCCATGACCGTATCGCGAGCCTGAGCCATCCCACCAAGTTTCCCGCGATCCATCCCCATCTGAGATGCAAAGAGAATCAGGCTGCTGCCAAGGGCTTAGGCAGCACTCAATCCGAGAGGAACGCCTCGCCACCCGAAAGAAAACGGTTGACGCACAGATCAAATACTGCCAAGCTCATGTGGTATTACGGTGTTAACGTCATCTCTCTGATAAATTGATTTTCTTGTATGCCCCCTGAATTTACTAATTGGCAAAATCAGCAACTGAAGCATGTTCTGAGTTGTTTTTCAGTTAAGGTCTTTATTTTCCGTTAGATTCTCCCATCATCAGCACAGTTTTCAATGAACAATTCGTTAGGACACCTTAGCCTATGGGCCCTGGCCCTGGTGGTATCCCTGGCAAGCAGCGGCAATCCCGCCCAAGCCAGCCTGTTATTGATTAACTTCGATCTGACAGACTCCAGTGGCGGAGATGCTTACGACATAGGACCAGGTTTATTCGGAAACGCCACCTCCATATGGAACAAGCGTTCGCGAGTTATCGTTTCAAACGAAGACTTAGCACTTTTCGATGATACTGGCGCGACTACCAGTGTAACTGTAACCTACACGCGCAATGATTCTATTGCCCCTGGCATATCTGGTGCTTATACGAAACTAGGTAGGTCCAACGTACAAACTGGGCCTGTCACAATCAAGAATCTGACTCCGTTCAGTACCTATGATCTGGTTATTTACAGCGGCTGGCTTGGAGGCCCCTCCTGGAATGTCGATTCTGTTACAAAGAGCATTACCAGTTCGCTTGACTGGTCTAGCTTGAATGCCGGAATTCAGTATGTTTTGTTCAACACTCTCGCCGACTCCGGCGGCCAGATCAGTTTTACTCCTCAGCCAAATCCTTCTGGAACCTACGGTGTCAGTGGGTGGAGCTCTTTCCAGCTTAGAGAAGCCACTCCCGCGTCACCAGCCACCTCTGCCGTTCCGGGCCCCCTACCCATCCTGGGCGCGGCGGCTGCCTTCCGCACCGTGCGCAAGCTGCGCAGGTTTTCCTCCGCACTCCAGCATGACTGATCCAACCCAACCCCCGGCAACCCGCTTTTGACCATGGTATTTGGATCTACAAACTCATCAAAGGCTTCTAGGCAAGGAGAGGCCAGATGAGCTTGATAGCGATCAACGTACTGCTGCTTCCAGATGCTGCCACGGCAGAAAAGACGCTGAGTACAAATGCACGGTTACTAAAGAACTATCCGGCCGGGTTTGCGCTTGATGCCAACCATGCGCCCCATATCACCCTGGTGCAACAGTTTGTGAAAAGGGCAGATTTGGCTGCGGTTGCCAATGTGGTGGCCGCTGCGCTGAGCAACGAGCAGCCGGTGCAATGGCAAAGCATGGCGACTGGTTTTTATGATATGGCCTACAAGAATTTGGGGCTGGTGGGCATCGTCATCGAGCCAACCGCAGGGCTGCAGCGACTGCAGCAAACGATCATCGCTGCCGTCGCCCCCTTCGCTGTTGATAAGGGAACGGCCGAGGCTTTTGCGCCCCGGGCCGACGGTGAGTCGATTACCCAGGCGACCGTGGACTACGTGGACAACTTCGTTGGATCCAGCAGCGGCATCAATTACCACCCCCACCTGACCTGCGGCATCGGCAACCGCGATTTTGTTGATGCCCTTAAAGCCGAGCCATTCGAGCCGATCAGCTGCGAGCCGATTGGCGTAAGTATCTACCAAATAGGCGATTATGGTACTGCCCAAATCAAACTTCACGACTTTGCCAATGCTGGCTGATCCCCTGCCCTCCTGGAATGATGGCGCCGCCAAAGAGGCGATAGTGGCCTTCATCGCCAAGGTGACGAATGCTGAATCAGCTGACTTTGTGCCTTTGGCAGAACGCATCGCCGTATTCGATAACGACGGCTGTCTGTGGCCGGAGAATCCGCTGCCATTTCAAGTTGCCTTTGCCCTCGACGAACTGAAAAGACGCCTCGTCAGCGAGCCCAAACTGGCTGAAGAGCCCATGGTGCAAGCCGCCATGGCCGGGGATTTTGCCAAGTTGCTGGCCGGCGAACATTTCGATGGCCTGATGCAGATCTTGGCGATCACCCATGCAGGCATGACTAGCAAAGAATTTAGCGATGCCGTGCAGGCCTGGCTGCAAACGGCCCGCCATCCACGATTTGGGCGGCCCTATGACGAACTCACCTACCAACCAATGCAGGAATTGCTGAGTCTGCTACGGGCCACTGGCTTCAAAAACTTCATTGTTTCCGGTGGTGGTGCGGACTTCATGCGGGTCTGGGTGGAGCGGGTCTACGGCATTCCGCCAGAGCAAGTGGTGGGCTCGACAGCGCGGACGAAGTATGAGCTGCGCGATAGCGGTCCGGTGCTGATCAAAACGCTCGAATACCTGTTCGTAAATGACAAGCAGGGCAAGCCCGTTGGCATTCATCAGTTCATCGGTCGCCGGCCGGTGTTGTGTTGTGGCAACAGTGATGGCGACCAGGCGATGTTGCAATACACCACGATCAACAACCCGCTGCCGAGTTTTGGCCTGATCGTCCACCACACCGATGCCGAACGCGAATATGCCTATGACGCGATAACAAAGAGCACTGGCAAGCTAGTTGAAGCCCTTAAGGAGGCCCCAAGTCGCGGCTGGATCGT
>JBIIRU010000291.1:0-3625 GCA_044341355.1 Cyanobium sp.
GCCTGGGGCCAGCCCGCCCCCGCTATGCCGCCACCGTCTCGGTCGAAGTGGAGGGAACGCCGATCCCTGCGGATGTGGCCCACTTTGAGTTCGGCCTGGTGCACCACGGCTTCTGTTGGGCCTTCCCCCGCAGCGGCGGGTACAGCATCGGCGTGGGCACATTCATCGGCCAACAAGAGGCGGATGCCAATGCAGTTTTGGCCCGCATGTTGCCAAGCCTGGGGCTGGACCCGGCAGCGGGCGAACGACGCCCTGGGCAATTGCGGATCTGGGATGGCCACCACCCCCTGCACGGGGATGGGGTGGTGGCGGTTGGGGATGCCGCTTCCCTTTGTGATCCTTTTCTGGCGGAGGGTCTCAGGCCCTCCCTGCGCAGTGGCTGCGTCGCCGCCAGGGCCATGGACGATTGGCTGGCCGGCGACAATCTGGCCTTGGCCGGCTACAGCCAAACGATGCGCAAGGAGTGGGGCGACTCGATGGCCTGGGGTAAAAGGATTGCCCAGGTCTTCTACCGAGTCCCCAAAGTGGGATATCAGCTGGGCATCAAACGGCCCACCGCCCCCAAACGCATTGCCCAAATCCTCTCGGGCGAAATGGGTTACGGCGACATCGCCCAGCGGGTGATCCGCCGCTTGCTGTTCCAGCGGGGCTAGACCCTGGGCCCTAGCCGCTAATGCACCCCTTGAGATGGCGCAGCCGTTGATCGATGGAGGCCAGAAGCTCAATTGCAAACATCGGTGATTCCTGTACCGCAAACAGAAACTTCTCGCGATTCATCACCAACAGACGACAGGCCGTGATCGAACGGGCATCACCAAAGCGGCGGTGCTCCTGGGTCACCAAGGCTCCGGCTCCAAAGACATCACCAGCATTGATGAGTTCTTTTCCTTCCGATTCATTCCAGGAGAGCTCCACCTGGCCTTCCAGGAGGCCAAACATGCAGTCTCCAGACTCTCCAGATCGAAAGATCACCGATCCAGGTTCAAAATCGATGACCTCGCCCGAGCTAGCGAGGGCTCTCATGGTGTCCAGGGCATTCACGGCAGGCAATCGGGGGGGAGGACACTGAGACTTTAATGACATAAGGCAGGCCCAAATCAACTTCCCCCCCAATTGCCAATGGAGCCGGATTCAGCGCCGGATCGCCAGGGGGGCCCCCAGGCCACCGCGGACATCGTCGGGCACTAGCCGGCCATCCTTATCCGTATCGAGGGCGTCAAAAACTGCGTCACTGCCTACCCATTCTTCGCGGGTGATACAACCATCGCCATCGAGATCGTTCAACAGAAAAATCTCGTGAACGGCATGGTTGAATGCCGCTCCCCCCTCAATAACCGCCAGTCGATGGGCCAATTGGGCCTCCAGGGTTTCGATCGCCTTAGAGAAGCCGCGGATACCCTCATCAAGTTTTTCGCTGGCCATCTGATCCGTGGCCATCATCGTCTCAAACACCTCATGATCGACATGAATGCGATCCGGACATGGACCAGGTTTAGTGGCATCCAGCTTGCGCTGCAGCACCCCTTCGCTTTTGCGCAACTGATCCATTAAGGCCGGTGAGATGGTCAATAAATCGCAACCTGCAAGCTCGAGTATTTCATCGATGTTGCGAAAGCTGGCACCCATCACCTCGGTGGCATAGCCATAGGTTTTGAAGTAATTGAAGATTGCGGTGACTGACAGGACCCCAGGGTCCTCGGGACCTGGATAACTATCGCGCCCTGTTGACTTTTTGTACCAATCCAGAATGCGACCGACAAACGGCGAGATCAGGGTGACGCCTGCCTCCGCACAGGCTACCGCCTGGGAGAAGCCAAAAAGCAGGGTGAGATTGCAATGAATGCCATCCTTTTCCAGCCGTTCCGCCGCCTTGATCCCCTCCCAGGTCGAAGCAATCTTGATCAACACCCGCTCCTTACCAATGCCCGCCTGCTGGTAAAGGGCTATCAGCTTGTGGGCCTTTTCAATCGTGGCTTCGGTGTCGTAACTGAGGCGGGCATCCACCTCCGTGGAGACCCGGCCCGGCACGATCTTGAGAATCTCCTTGCCAAAGGTGACGCTGATTTCATCAAGGGCTTCCTTGACCACCTCCTCCGCCGCCGCCTCACTACCGATTACCTGGCGCGATTCCCGCAGCGAACGGTCAATCAGTTCGTTGTAGGCCGGGATCTGGGCCGCAGCCAGGATGAGGGAGGGATTGGTGGTGGCATCTCGGGGAGTGAACTGGCGGATCGCGTCAATCTCGCCGGTGTCGGCGACCACGACCGTCATGGCGCTCAGTTGATCAAGCAGATGGGCCATGGAAAAGAAGCCGTACAGAATCACTGATCGGGGCCAAACCTACCCACGCCAGTGGCTGGTCCCGAGCTCATGACCTGACGCTTGAGCGAATCCGTACAGGAGGCCTTCAGCCCTTGCGGGGGGCGATGGCGGCAGGGGTGGGCGGCACCGGTTTACTCGGGGCGACCTTCTCAAGAACCAACAGGGCTTCGACGATCTGACGGGCAACCGGAACAGCAACAGTGGCCCCATAGGCGTTGGCCCCCTGGGGCTCATCGACCACCACCAGCACCACGTAACGCGGGTCCTCAATGGGCAGCACCGCGACGAAGCTACAAATTCGAGCCCCCGGGATGTAGGTGCCGTTATGGGCCTTCTGGGCCGTCCCCGTTTTGCCACCGAGCCGATAGCCAGGGATCTGCAGGGCTTTACCGCTGCCCTTCTGCACCACGGTTTCCATCCATGCCAACACCTGTTTCGTGACAGCGGGATCGAGTAGGGGGACGCCGCTGCGAGCCTCCGAAGCAGCCAACCCCTCCCCTGACCGCAATCCACGGGTGATGTGGGGACTAACCAGGCGTCCGCCATTGACCAACATGCCGTGCAGTTGCAGCAGCTTCAGGGGCGTCAACGAGAAGCCCTGGCCAAAGGCGGCGGTGGCCGGTTCGATGGCGCCGCCGGTGAAATCTGAGCGGCTCTTGAGCTGGCCAGCCACGGCACCGGGCAGGTCCGTGTCGGGCACCTCATCAATGCCGAGCACATGGAGCCATTGCCAGAAAGCCTGTCGCTTGAGCCGGCCCATGACCTCCACCATGCCGACATTGCTAGAAACCTGGAGCAGCGTCGGCAAATCGATGACCCCATTGGCCCTCCGATCGGCATTGAAGATCGGCCAGCCACCAATGCTGAGCTGGCCGACGTCATTGACCGTGGAATTGGCATCGATCGCCTTTTCCTGCAGGGCCAAGGCGAGGTTGATCGGCTTGAAGGTGGACCCCGGTTCATAGAGATCTTGCACCGACCATTCGCGGAACAGACTCGGGTTGTATTTCCAAAAACTGTTGGGGTCGTAACTGGGGCTGGAGGCAAGCGCCAGTATTTCGCCGTTGCGGGCATCCATCACCAGGGCAGCGCCACGCTTGGCGTTCCACTGCTTGACTTGACGGGCCAGGGCCTGCTGGGCCACCTGCTGCAACCTGGAATCCAGGGTGAGCTGCAGACGCAAATCGTCGCCGTAGAGGGCACCGGGCTGCAACCCATCGGGCAAGGGGGTTCCGTCGGCGCCGCGGCGCATGGTCACGGCGCTTTCCTGGCGCCGAAGTTCGCTATCACGGCTTTGTTCGAG
>JBIIRU010000292.1:0-3624 GCA_044341355.1 Cyanobium sp.
GTCCAAGAGAACGATGCTCCTGGCCCAGTCGCACCATCTTTTTAACCTGGGAGAGAATCTGACCCTCCCCAAGAACCAGACTGTCTAGACCCGCTGCCACCCTTAGCAGATGGGAAATTGCATCTTCGTGGTGGTAGGTGAATAGATGGGGGACCAGATCATCAATGGGTAGGCCTGAAACCTGACTCAGGAAAGATCCGACGGCATGGGTGCCTTGGTCGGGATGGCGAAGCAGGGCGTAAATCTCGAGTCGGTTGCAAGTGCTGAGGATGGAAGCCTCAAGCACCTGCTCGTCGGCCCGTAACGCCTGGAGCGAGCCCTCCATGGTCTGCTCGGGGATGCTCAGCCGTTCCCGAATTTCAACGGGAGCGGTGCGATGGCTGAGGCCGACAACGGCGATGTGCATGGAGTAGCGGTGTCCGCTCAGCGCAGGGCGATGCTCTGGGCCCCAGGCTTGATGTGCACCGTATTGGTGAACCGGGCCGTTCCATCCAGCGTACTGATCACCAGGCTGCTGGTGCGGACACAATCCTTCTCGAACTTGACACCATGGAAAAGCAGGCCATCGGTGATGCCACTGCCTGCAAAGACAACATTCTCACCTGATGCCAGTTCGTCAGCTTCGTAGATCTTGTCGGGATCAGTGATGCCCATCTCGGCGAGCCGGGCCAGATTGCCTTCCCGGGTCAGTCCTTCCCATTCTTTTGTCTGGGCAACAGCAGGGTCGTAAACCAACTGTCCCTGAAAATGGCCGCCAAGGGCCCGAAGCGCCGCCGCAGAGATGACCCCCTCGGGAGCGGCGCCGATGCCCATCAGGCAATGGGTGCCTGTGCCAGCAAAGCCACAGGCAATGGCGGCCTGGACGTCCCCATCACTAATTGGTTTAACCCGGGCGCCTGTGGCACGGATCTCAGCGATCAAATCCTTGTGCCGGGCCCGATCCATGACAACGATGACAAGCTCGCTTGGGGCCAAACCAAGGGCCTGACTAAGGATGGCAATGTTTTCAGTTGCCGACTTGCGAATATCCACCTTGCCTTTGGCAGCCGGAGGCGCCGCCAGTTTTTTCATGTAGAAGTCTGGAGCGTTGAAGAGTCCACCCCGGTCGGATGCTGCCAACACCGCCATCGAACCATCTTGGTTGTTAGCACACAGGTTGGTGCCTTCGCAGGGGTCTACGGCGAAATCAACGCCAGGACCGGTACCGCTGCCCACTTCCTCACCGATATAAAGCATGGGCGCTTCGTCCCGCTCCCCTTCGCCAATGACGATACGGCCCTGCATCTGGATCTGCCCCATCCGCTCGCGCATCGCCTCAACAGCCGCAGCATCGGCCTCGTCTTTCTTGCCCAGGCCGGTCAGATGGGCCGAGGCAATGGCGGCCTGTTCAACGACCTCAAGAATTTCCTGGATGAGGGTGCGATCCACAACGGTCGGGCGGGGGATAGGGGGCTGGCAGAAAAGAAAGGATCAAGAGGGGAGGGATGATGGGAACCCATCGCCGCAGCTAAACAGATTCGCTTCAGCGCGCTTACCACCCTCTTCCGTTTCCTGAAAGCGCGATGATCGTATCAGCGGAGACGGCGGCCAAGGGGAACCGGAGCCAAAAACAGGGCAAGCCTTGGGCCCAGGGTCGATTCCGTAGAATCATCTCCCCTTGCCCCGGTGGCCTCCATGAGCACCAAGCCCCTGGTGATTTCACCTTCGATTCTTTCAGCCGATTTTTCTCGCCTCGGCGAAGACGTGCGGGCTGTGGATGCCGCAGGCGCAGACTGGATCCATGTGGACGTCATGGATGGGCGCTTCGTACCCAATATCACCATCGGACCCTTGATCGTGGAGGCCCTGCGTCCCGTCACCACGAAGCCACTTGATGTGCACCTGATGATCGTTGAACCCGAGAAATATGTCGCCGATTTTGCCAAAGCCGGTGCCGACATCATCAGTGTGCAGGTGGAAGCCTGCCCCCACCTGCACCGCAATCTTGCCCAGATCAAAGACTTGGGCAAAATGGCTGGGGCAGTGCTGAACCCAAGCACGCCACTAGACACTTTGAACTATTGCCTTGAACTCTGTGATCTGGTGCTGATCATGAGTGTTAATCCTGGCTTCGGTGGCCAAAGCTTTATTGAAAATCAAGTACAAAAAATCCGCGAACTACGAAAGATTTGTGATGAACGGGGACTGGATCCCTGGATCGAGGTCGACGGTGGAATCAAGGCGAGCAACGCTTGGCAAGTCATTGAGGCTGGAGCCAACGCCATTGTGAGTGGCTCCGGCGTCTTCAACCAACCCAGCTATGCCGAAGCGATCACCGGTATCCGCAACAGCCGACGGCCGCAACCTGCCCTGGTCTAATAGTCCGGGCCTCATGTAACAATTAAACATGTCAATCTAAAGAAATTTAGATTGTTTGCAAATCTTGGGATGGGCATCATTTGAATAGCAATGTTTGCCCTTCCCTCCATGAAAATCTCAGCCCCACGTCCATCCGGCCTGGCCATCAGCCTCAGCTTGGCAACTTTGTTTGCCACAACCCTGTTGGGTACGATGCCGGCCAAAGCCAGGATCAGCAGCCTAAGTAATCTCTTTTCCTTTGGTGATAGTCTTTCCGACAGTGGCAATAGCAAATCCGTTAGCCAAAGTTCCAAAGGTTTTACTTTCCCACCAGCACCCTATGCCGATGGACGCTTCAGCAACGGACCGGTAGCCGTTGAATATCTATGGCAAATATTCAATCCAGGTAGTACCGCTTTCAAGAACTCCCTCAGCCCCGGCAACCAAGGCACTAATTATGCGATTGGCGGCAGCAGTTCGGGGCTACAAAACAATCTAGAACTCAATCCGGCTGTCATTTCAGCAGGTTTGAGTACTGCCTACAACAAAAAAGGCAACGCTTGGCAACTCAACAGCTTCGCCAACCAGAACCAAACTTTTGATCCGGACACATCTCTCTTTACTGTCTGGTTTTTTCCAAACGACCTATTATGGTATAATATTACACTGCCTAACAACTTACCAGGCACCTACACCGGCAATCCGGGCCCCAACATTGCGCCGCCAAATGGCTATGACTTTGTTGTTGGCAATGCTATAAATAATATTGTCGGTACAATCACAAAATTGGCGGACAGCTACGGGGCACGCCACTTCCTGGTACCTAACAGCGCTTTGATCGGCAACACGCCCGAATTCGCTGGAAAACCCGAGCAAGTTGGGTTGAATCAGGTTTCCGCCGGCTTCAATAGCTTACTGCAGACCAACCTGAATCTTTTAAGCTCCCAACGACCCGACCTGGACATCATCCAGTTTCAAACCGACGACTTACAACAAGAAATTCTCAACAATCCATCACTATTCGGCTTTACCGATGTAACAACTAGGTGCATCAGCAACATGAGTTGTGTCACTAATGCAGGTGGTGCGGCCAAGGAGTGGTTCTACTGGGATGGCACCCATCCCACTACCGCCGGGCATGAAATCTTTGCCCAAAGAATTTATCAAGACGTTTATCAACCAGTGCCAGGACCTCTGCCCCTCATAGGCATCGCTGCCGGCTTCGGTTGGAGCCGGCAGCTACGCCGCCGGATCAAATCCAGTCTTGAAAAGGGATAGGTGCCCGTA
>JBIIRU010000293.1:0-3614 GCA_044341355.1 Cyanobium sp.
CCGCGAGCTGACGGCGGTGCCGCTGCAAGCGACGCGGGGCACCATTCCGGCTGGCCTCAACGGCACCCTGTATCGCAATGGGCCTGGCCGCCTGGAGCGCGCCGGCCAATGGGTCCACCACCCCTTTGATGGCGACGGCATGATCACCGCCCTGCGCTTCGAGGGGGGTGGTGTGGGCCTCAGCAACCGTTTCGTGCGCACCGAGGGCTGGCAGGCGGAGGAAGAGGCCGGTCGTTATCTCTATCGAGGGGTTTTCGGCACCCAGAAGCCCGGCGGCCCCCTGGCCAACGCCTTTGACTTGCGACTTAAGAACATCGCCAACACCCATGTGGTGCGCCTGGGCGACAACCTGTTGGCGCTTTGGGAGGCCAGTTCGCCCCACGCCCTCGATCCCGACAGTCTCGAAACCAGGGGCATCAGTTTGCTGGATGGGGTGCTCAAGCCAGGTGAGGCCTTCAGTGCCCACCCCCGCTTTGATCCCGGTCACCACGGCGCCCCCCGCATGGTCAGCTTCGCCGTCAAGAGCGGCCCGCGCAGCACCATCCGCCTGATGGAGTTCGCCACCGATGGCCCCAAGGCCGGCCAATTGCTCAGCGAACGCAGCGACAGCTTTAACGGCTTCGCCTTTCTGCACGACTTCGCCATTACCCCCGATTGGGCGATCTTTCTGCAGAACGCCATCGCCTTCAACCCCCTGCCCTTTGCCCTGGGGCTCAAGGGGGCGGCCCAGTGCCTGCGCTCCAAGCCCGGCGGCCAGGCCCGCTTCTGGCTGGTGCCCCGGGACAGTGGCGCCCACGCGGGCGAAGCGCCCCGGGTGCTCGATGCGCCCGAAGGCTTTGTCTTCCACCACCTCAATGCCTACCAGGAGGGCGAAGAGGTGATTGTGGAGAGCATCTACTACGCCGATTTCCCCTCCATTGATCCCGAGACGGACTACCGCACCGTCGATTTCGACCTCATCCCCGCCGGCCTGCTGGAACGCTGCCGCCTCAACCTGGCGACCGGCACCGTGAGCAGCGAGCGCCTCAGTGAGCGCTGCTGTGAATTCGCCATGGTCAATCCCAACCAGCTGGGCCTGGCCGCCCGCTATGCCTGGATGGCCGTCGCCGAGCGCGAAGCCGGCAACGATCCCCTGCAGGCCTTCAAGAAACTCGACCTGCGCAGCGGCGAGCGGCGGGTCTGGAGCGCTGCCCCCCACGGCTTTGTCAGTGAGCCGTTGATGGTGCCCCGCCCCGGCGCCAGCACCGAGGACGACGGCTGGCTGCTGGCGGTGGTCTGGAACGGCGAACGCAACGGCAGCGACTTGGTGATCCTGGACGCCGCCTCCATGGCAGAAGTGGCCCTGGTGGAGCTGCCCCTGGCGATGCCCTACGGCCTCCATGGCAGCTGGAGCCAGGCCTAGCCCGGCCCAACCTGTGCGGGTGCGGTGATCCGGAGCAGCCTTTAGCCCCCCATTGCCGCAACAATTCTGCCCATCAGGAGCGAGCGGGATCGTCATGGCGATGGGCATGGGCGGTGAGCGTCGAAGCTGGGTGCGATCCCAGGCCGCCGGCCCCCGGATCACCAGTAACAGCGATGCCCTACAGGCCGAAAATTATCTGCTGCGGCAGGAGGTGCTGAGGCTGCGTCAGCAGCTCGATCGCCGCGAAACCCGTCCCCCCGCCGCCGAAGCCTGGAGCCGTCGATCCCCAGTCACCAGCGGAGCGGCTCCGGCTCCGACTCAGGCCGCCACCGCCAACTCCGCCCCGGCCATCACGGCGGACCAGGTGCGGCGTTGGGGAGAGGCCATGACCCGCCATCGCCGCTGGCACCAGCTACGGGTCGGTGCGATCGCCTGGCACAGCCCCCAGGGCCGGGCTTCGGCCCCGGGCCGGGGTCTCAAAGGGCTCATCGATCAACTATTGGGCGCTCCGGCGGACACTGCCGCCGCCTTTGAGCAGCAACTTGAGCGCCGCTGGCCTGGCCTGGGGGAAGTTCTGCGGGGCGCCCTGCAGGGACCCTCCAGCAAGGCCCGCCTGGCGGTACGGGCCGCCTTCGCCATGCTGGGCCCCGCCGCCGCCATCCGCCTCGACGTTGAGCCCCTGGCGGTGGTCGAGCTGTTGATCGAGGCCATTAATGCCCTGGAAGTGGAGGCCGACGCCGCCCAGACCCAGCGCTCCTGGACCCAACAGCCCCCCCGCCAGCAGAGCCCCCAAGACAGGGCCCAAGAAACGGCCCAGGACCGTGAAAGAACCCAAGACCCCTGGGGGCCTGGCCGCCGCCGGGCTCCCAGCAACAACGCCAGCCCTGGAACCAGCCAAAGAGCAGCATCGGGTCCCGCCGCCGGGGCCGCTCGCTCCGGGGCCAGTCGCTCCGGGGGCAACCGCCGCACCACTGGGGCGGGGCAGGAGCGCCCAGGAACCAGATCTTCAGGGGCAGGCCCCACGGGGGCAGACCCCACCGGGGCTGGCCCCACCGGGGCAAGTGCTGCCGGCCAGCCCCCCAGTGGCAGTGGCGGCGATCGCCGCCAACTGGCCGCCCTTGAAACCCTGGGGCTGGCCTGGGGGGCCTCCCGCGCCTCCATCAAGGCAGCCCACCGGCGCCTGGTCAAGCAACACCACCCGGACATGGGCGGTGATGCCGAATCCTTCCGGCTTGTCAACGATGCCTACCAACTGCTGATCGCCTAAGGCAGCGGCACCATGGCGCCATTGCGTTGGCGTCCCAGCCGGATCGGCCGGGGTGAACCCCGTTGCGGCAGGGTGACCTCCACCCATAAAGGGACCTGGCCTGGCCCTTGGCTGGGATCGGCGGCAGCTTGGGGCAGAAAGAAGGCCAGGGGTTCCAGCAGCACCGCCTCCATGCCCCGGGGACCCCGTTCCACCCGGGCGAGCAACACCTCGCTATCGCCCGGTTGCTGGGCGGCCTGGGCCATAAGCCGACCGCCCTGGGCCACCAGCCGGATCGGAATTGTGCCCTGGGCAGCCAGATCGGGGGCGGGAACCGCGAGCTGCAACTCCAGATAGCGGCCGCGAATGGGTAGCTGGGGATCAAGCGGAATGACCACCCCCCAGGCCCGGGGCCGCTGCCAGCGCTGCAGCACCAAAGTGCCCGCCAGGCTCAGCAGCAACAACCCCTGCACGGCCCCCAACAGCAGTCCGCGTCGCCCCAGAGGAGAGCGACCGGGCCTGGCGGTGGGGCGCGTCTTCGTTGGCAGTGTCATGGGCGGGGGGCCGCCAACAGGCGCCTGCGCAGCCGCTCCAGCCCCCAGCCGCCCGCCAGAAAGAGCAGCCCCAGGCCCAGCAGACCCACGGCCCGATCCAGTTGGGAGAAGACAGAACCGAAGTAATAAACCAACAGGGTCACGGCCATGGTGGCCGCCCCGAAGTTGACCCGCTCGGCCCGCCCGCTGCTGGAGCCCCACAGGGCCAGCAGCAGCCCCCCCAGCAACCACCAGAGATGCACCAGCGCCTGGCCGACGGCCGCCGCAGGCCCCGCCGCCGCCAGGGCCTCGGGAACGCCCAGGGTTTGGGCCCAGCGGCCGAGGCCCAGGCCCGCCAGCAGCCAAGCGGCGGCCACGCCCACCACCAGCAAGCGGCGCTGCCCCAGGGCCCAGGCCAGGATCAAGGGGGCCC
>JBIIRU010000045.1:0-12384 GCA_044341355.1 Cyanobium sp.
GGGACTGGGAGTGGGATGGTTCCGCCTTGGTGTCTGTGAGGGTCGTACCCGTCATGGAGTCAATGGAGAGCGGAGCCGCCAAGGGCGAGACGGGGAACAGATCGAAAGCGGGAGGCTTCGAGGCCTGCAGCACTCACAGGGACTTGGCTGGGGTTCATGACACCTTATGGCTTTTAGGTGAAAACGAGCAAACGTGCATTGGATTGGCTATGAGGGAGGCGAAGCAAGGGCCCAAACGTTGGACGCCATGACCAAGACGCCAGAGCCCCCTTCCGATGGGCTTCCCATCTCCATTGCGGCAAAGACCTCCAAACCAGCCACCAGCCCGGATCCAGTGCGGAGCCGCATTCAGCTGGATTCCAATTTGAAACGCTGGTTTGGGCGCAATCTTGGTCTATGGCGTTCACGGCGATTGTATTTTTTTGGGGATGGGGAGGTGCTGCGACTCGATATGTTATTGAGGGTGGAAATTTATAGCGAAGCCAGCCAAGGCGAAGCGGCCTATCGACTGAGTTGGTGGCCTGAAGAGAGCTTTGACTTTTTTAATATCAAACCAAAATATCGTGCCAGGGGTTGCGCGGATGTCTATTTATTCGGCCACCAAATGCGCCGAAGCCAAGATGTTGTCGCCGGCATCCCAATTAACAGTCAAATTCGCCAGGTTGATGAGCATGAGGTAATTTTTGAATCTCAAGACTATGATTTGCATGTTATCGAGCATGTTCGCCTCGTCGATCAAGATCGCTACCGTTCCCGTTCGATTTATTGCTGGCGTGATGGCCAGCTTGAAGTGAGTGAAATCCACCATGAGATTCGGCTGGAGGCGGCTGGCCCCCCCTTGGCCGGCACAGCGACTGCGGCCCCTCTGCAGAACTGACCCTGGGGCCGCTCGGCCACGCTGTCAACTGGCGCCACTGGGCGGTGGGCCTGTGATGCAGCAGCATGGGAAGGTTCATCCCCTCTTCCCCATGCTCGCCAAGCGGTCCGTCCTGGCCCTGGCCATCTTTGGTCTCAGCCTTTCTTTCCCTGCTGCGGTTCTGGCGCAGCAGCCGGCCAAGGCCCCCGCCTCTACCCCGGCGACCGGCGACCAGTTCAACACCTACATGAGCATGGCGGCGATCAACATGTGCACCTTGGCCCAGGCCAAGTTGCCCTTTAAAGCTTCGATGGAAGGCAATCTCAGCATGCTGACCTCCGTGCTTTCCACCAAGCATGGCAGCCAGATTCAAGGGGCCCCAGCCCCCTTGACCCGCGAGCAGCTCGTCAATGCTTCCGTGGCCGAAACCGTGCTCCGCATTGACAAATTCTGTGGCCCGTCGCTGCCGCCTGATTGGAAGAAGGAAGTAGACACCCTGGTGGCCCAAGTTAAAAAGGCCATGCAAGCGGCCGGTTCCGGCGGCAAGAAGTAGGTAAGGCCCATCATGGCCGCCATCCATCTCGCTGATTACCGCTCCTATCCCTACCGACTCAGCCGCACGGACTTGACGGTGCGACTCGAAGGCGACCATGCCTTTGTCGAAGCAGTGTTGGCCCTAGAGGCGACGACCGCAGCAGCCCCTGCGCCCCTGGAGTTGGCGGGGATTGATCTGGAACTGCTGGAGATCAGCCTTGATGGCCAGCCGCTGGCGGCCCAGCTCTACCGCCATACGGCGGCAGGGCTGACCCTGCTGAATCCTCCAGGGGGGGCGTTCCGATTGCGGACCTTGGTGCGCCTTGAGCCCCAGGCCAACACCAGCCTGGAAGGCCTCTACGTCAGTGGCGGCATGGTGACCACCCAGTGCGAGGCAGAGGGCTTCCGCCGCATCACATTCCATCCCGATCGGCCCGATGTGCTCAGTTGTTTTCGGGTGCGCCTGGAAGCGGATCGGCAGCGCTATCCGGTGTTGCTCTCCAATGGCAATGGCGTCGAGTCAGGGGCCCTGCCATCAGGGGTTGATGGCCGCGCCCGGCACTACGCCGTTTGGGACGATCCCTTCCCCAAACCCTCCTATCTGTTTGCCCTCGTGGCTGGCCAGCTGGAGGAGGTGACGGATTGCTTCGTTACGGCTAGTGGTCGTGAGGTGCGCTTGAGACTTCATGTCGAACCGGGAGATGGGCCTTATACGGCCCATGCCATGGCGAGCTTGAAGCGTTGCATGGCCTGGGATGAGCAGGTCTATGGGCTGGAATACGACCTGAATGAATTTAATATCGTTGCTGTGCGCCATTTTAATATGGGCGCCATGGAGAATAAGAGTTTGAATATCTTTAATTCCAAGTTGGTGCTCGCCGACGCCGAAACGGCTACGGACGCGGAGTTAGAGCGGGTTGAAAGTGTCATTGCCCATGAGTATTTCCATAACTGGACCGGTAATCGCATCACCTGTCGCGACTGGTTTCAGTTGTCGCTCAAGGAAGGCCTGACCGTATTCAGAGACCAATGTTTCACTGCAGATTTACATGGCCACTCCTTGAACCGAATTGACAATGTTTCCTTTTTGCGTAACAGTCAATTTCGGGAGGATTCAGGGCCAACGGCCCATGCTGTACAGCCGGATCATTACCAAGCAATCGATAATTTCTACACCACCACCATCTACGAAAAAGGTGCGGAATTAATTCGGGCTTTGCAGACCCTTTTGGGGCGGGAAATCTTTTTTAAGGGCATGGCCCTTTATGTGGCCCGCCATGATGGATCGGCAGCAACCATTGATGATTTTCTGGCCGCGATGCTTGATGGGGCGGCTGATGTTGAGCTTCCTTTTGACTTTGAACAGTTCCGCCTTTGGTATAGCCAGGCCGGCACGCCGCTGCTGCGGATCCGGCGGCGCTGGAACCGGCATCGGGGAACCCTTGAGCTAACGATCTCCCAGCAGACGCCCCCGACTCCAGGCCAGTCGCACAAGCAGCCGCTCGTGATTCCTGTGGCCCTCGGTCTAGTGGATCAATCTGGGCAGGATCGGCCTGTGCACATCGAAACCGGATCCCAGGGTCCGGCGGTGGCCGCCGATCCACCGAGAGACTGGGGTAGCCACACCAAGGTGCTGGTGATTGATCAGGTGGAACAGACCCTGCGGTTTGAGGGCCTGCCGAATCAGGCCCAGCCTCCAGCCCTTTCGCTGCTGCGCCATTTTTCAGCTCCCGTAAGGCTGGAGATCGGCAGGCCAGCCCGTGAATTGGTCCACCTGTTCGCCCACGACAGCGACCCGTTTGCCCGCTGGGATGCGGGGCAGCAGCTGATGCGACGGGCATTGCGGCGGCGGGCCAAGGCAAGGCCTGATGCCTTGTTGGAGGATGAGTTGTTGGAGGCATTTGGCCGCATATTGGCGGACCCCACCCTCTCGGAGGCCAGCCGAAGTGCTCTTATGAGCCTGCCGGCCTTGCCGGAGTTGGAGGAGAGCGTGGCTGAACCGGATCCACCGGCCTTTTATTGGGCCCTGGAGGGCTTGCTGCGTCGTTTGGGCGAGGTGCTGGCTGAACCCTTGCACCAGGCCCTGGACCGTTGCCGCAGCCAGTGGGATCTGCCCTGGCCCGATGGTTGCGGCGATCGCCTGTTGAGCGGTCAAATCTGGAAATGGCTGGTGGCGGCTGGTGAGCCGGCTGCGATTGCGGCGGCCCGCGCGGCGGTGGATGGGCCCTCGATGACCCTGGCCCGTGCCGGGCTGGCGGCCCTGCAGCCCCAGCCCCTGGCCGAGCGCCAGGCCGCTCTTGACGCTTTCTATGGCCGCTGGCAGGAGCGGCCGGTGATTCTCGATGCCTGGTTTGCCCTGGAGGCTTCGGCACCCTTTGACGATGGCCTGGAGCGGGTGCGACGGCTGCTTAACCATCCCCGTTATGACCCGATGGCGCCGAATTCGGTGCGGGCAGTATTGGGGGGGCTGGCCGGGAATGTGGTGGTTTTCCACGCAGTGGACGGCTCGGGTTATCGCTTCTTGGCCGAGCAGATCGGGCTGCTTGATCAGCGCAATCCGATCACGGCGGCCCGGCTGTGCAAAATCTTCAGCCGTTGGCAGAGCTACGGCCCCAGCCGCCGCCAGGCCATGGGCCAGGCCTTGCGTGAGCTGGCTGACCTGCCCGGCTTGTCAGAGAACAGCAGGGAGGTGGTGGACCAGTGCCTGGGGCTGCCGACCTGAAGACCCGTGAGGGTCGGGCTAGCTTTTGGCCACGATTGTCGCTAAACCCATGACCCGCACTGCCGCCCCCGTTGATGGGGGCAGCCCCGAAGTGACGGGCCCCTCCGCCAGCCCGCTCCCTAAGGGACGCCCTGAGCCCTTGCAGGAATCGGCCTTGAGGCGCCGCTGGCAATTGGCCCGCTGGATTCTGGATCCAACCGGCTACCTGCGCGAAAAATTGCGCCATGGCGAGGAGAGTTTCCAGGTGTCCGTCTTAGGAGACTTCATGGGCGGCGGTTCGGTGTTTCTGCTCACTGAACCCAAGGCCATTCAGGCGTTGATGAGTCGCGATACCGGTAGTGAATTCAGCTCTCCGGGCGAACTCAACTTGATCCTTGCGCCCCTACTTGGTGTGCGCAATACGATTTTGTTGAGTGGTGTTGCCCACCGTCATCGCCGCCAATTGGTGATGCCCCGTTTCCATGGCGAGCACCTTCAAAATTACGGCCGTGTGATTGAGCGGATCACGCGCCAGGAAATGGCCAGCTGGCCCCAGGAGGGGGTGATTTCGGTGCGGGAGGCGATGCAGCGCATCAGCATGGGGGTGATTCTGGAGGTGGTGTTTGGCCTGGAGCAACAGGACCGCCACGGCGAACTGGAATCGCTGCTGACCCGCCGTTTGGCGATGACAGCGACACCCTTGACCTCGGCGGTGTTGTTTTTCCCTTGGCTGCAGAAGGATTTCGGGCCGCTCAGTCCAGGCCATCGCATCAACCAACTGGCTGCACAGACCGACGCGTTGCTCTACGCCATGATTGCCGAGCGCCGGGCCCAGCCCCAGGGCGATCGCCTTGATGTGCTGTCGATGTTGCTGGAGGCCCGCGACGAAGCCGGCGAACCGCTCAGCGATGAAGATGTGCGCGATGAATTGATCACCTTGTTGGTGGCGGGCCACGAAACAACGGCCACCGCCTTGACATCAGCGCTGTATTGGTTGCATCGCACACCCCACGCCCTGGAGCGCCTGCGCAACGAGCTGGAAGCTGCCGGGGCCGGCGCCGATCCGATGAAGTTGCCCTATCTCACGGCCGTGGGCCAGGAAGCCCTGCGCTTGCATCCGGTGGTGATGCTGAGTTTTGCGCGCCAGGTGGAAACACCCGTCGAAATTGCTGGCCAGTGCTATGAACCAGGCGACCTGCTTATGGCCTGCATTTACCTGTTGCATCAGCGACCCGACCTCTATCCCGAACCGCAAAGCTTTCGGCCGGAGCGGTTTCTGGAGCGCCAGTTCAGCCCCTATGAATACATGCCATTCGGGGCTGGGGTGCGGCGCTGTGTTGGGGCGGCCCTGGCCCAAATGGAACTTAAGATTGTGCTGGCGAAGATATTGGGTGAGATGGACTTCGCCTCGGCCAATTCCCGTGCCGTTCCCCAGGCGCGCCGGGGGGTGACATTGGGCCATGGCGCCCCGGTGCGACTGCGGCGCCTACCGCGCCAGCGGGCGGCCGTCCCTGCCCCGGCGCCGTGACTTTCAGCGAGTGGGACTGGAGCGCCCCCCGCTCGCCGTCATTGGGGGATCATCAAGTGCCTTTGCTGTCGAGCCACCTGCAGGGCCGGCGCATCGCCTTGGTCGTTTGCGGCGGCATTGCGGCTCTGAAAGCTCCGGAGCTGGCCCGGGCCCTGCGGCGCCGGGGGGCGCGGGTGACGGCCTTCTGCAGCCAGGAGGCATTGCGCTATGTGGGCCTAGAAGCCTTGGAGTGGGCCTGCGAACAGCCGGTGATCCGTGAGCTGAGCTGGCGGGCCGAGCACCTCAGCGACAGCGAACCGTTTGATGCCTGGCTTGTCGCGCCAGCCACTTACAACACGATCGGCAAGATGGCCGCCGGGGTGGCGGACACGGTGGTGACGGCGGCGCTGGCATCGGCCCTGGGGCGCCTGGGCCAGGGGCGCACCCAGATTCTGGTGGCGCCGACGATGCATGGCTCGTTGCATACGCCGCTGCTGGAGCGCAATGGCCGCCTGTTGCAGCAACTGGGGGTGCGTTTCATCACCCCTCGCGATGCCTACGGCAAACACAATCTGCCGGCGGCGGAGCTGCTGGTGGCGGCGGTGTGCCGGGCCGTTTCGACCAGTGCTTTGGTGGGCCGGCGGCTGTTGGTGACAGGCGGTCCGACGCCGGTGCCGCTTGATGGGGTGCGGGCCATTGTCAACCGCTTTCGCGGCCGGCTGGGGGCGGCGATCAGCGAAGAGCTGCTGTTGCGCGGTGCCGAGGTGCGTTTTGTATTGGGGGATGGCGGTTGGCGGCCACCTGCCTGGTTGCCGTACACGCTGGCCGCCAGCTATGACGATTACCGGCGGCTGACCCTGGAGGCGGTGGCAGGGGGCCTGGAGGCGGGAATTTTCAGTGCGGCGGTGGCCGACTACCGGCCCAGGCAGCCGGTCGCCGGCAAGATCGCCAGTGGCCTGGGCCCCCTGGAGCTGCAGCTGGAGCCGACCGAGAAGGTGATTGAACTGGTGCGGGCGGCGGATCCGGCCCTGCTGATGGTCAGCTTCAAGGTGATGCAGGGGGCGAGCAGCGAAGAGCTGATAGCCACGGCCCGCCGCCGGCTTGGCGCCAGCCAGCTGGTGATTGCCAACCGGGCCGAAGAGGTGCAGGGGGAGGAGCAAACGGCCTGGATTGTTGATGCCGAGGGGGCCCAACGGGTCCAGGGCAAAGGGTCAATCGCCACTGCCCTGGCCGATCGCTTGGAAACGATGCTGGGCCGACCTACTGACCTACTGACCTACTGACCTTAAGACTTAAAGGCTTAAAGACCTAAGTCACTGAGGCCGGGATGGTCGTCCGGGCGGCGACCCAAGGGCCAGTGGTATAGCCGTTCGCTCTCTTGGATCGGAAGGTCGTTGATGCTGGCGATGCGACGCACCATCAGGCCCTGGTCGTTGAATTCCCAATTTTCATTGCCATAGGAGCGATACCAATGGCCGCCGTCGTCGTGCCACTCATAGGCAAAGCGGACTGCAATGCGCCGATCGGCGCAAGCCCAGAGTTCTTTGATCAGGCGGTAGTCGAGTTCGCGGCGCCATTTGCGCTCCAAAAAAGCAACGATGGCGTCGCGTCCCTGGACAAACTCGGCCCGATTGCGCCAGACACTATCGCTGCTGTAGGCCATGGCGACCCGCTGGGGGTCGCGGCCGTTCCAGCCGTCTTCGGCTAGGCGTACTTTTTGGGCGGCGGTTGCGGCCGTGAAGGGTGGCAGGGGCGGGCGGGGAGCTTCAGCTGCAGGCTGGTTGGGGGCGCTGGAGGTCATGGGGGAGGTGTTATGTCGTCAAAGATCACCCCATTCTGGGCTCTCCAGAGCACCGGATGGCCACCCAATCCAGCTAGTCCCATCACCCCTGCGGCTTTGCCAACGGCAGCAGGCACTTGTCGGAATCGCAGCCCGCGGGACCGGCTTCGGCCAAGGCGGCACCGCCGTCGTAGCGACGCAGGGCAGCAAAGAAATCTGCTTGTTGGCGTCGGTTGACGACCTCGGCGGAAAGGCGCTGGTAGGTGGCCGCATCGATGGGTTCAAAGGGCAGGCGGGGGAAGGTGGCATTGGCATCGAAACGGGCCAGGAGGGCCGCTGAGATGTAACCCTCGCCCTGCTCGATCGCCTGGTGGATGGCATCGGCGAGGGGTTCGATTTCGTGCTCGCGAAACTCAACCGTGGCGGAGGTGTTATGGGCTGTGTAGTGTTTTTGCACTTGCATATAGAAATCAAACTGGGCCAGGGCTGAGAAGTTGTTGATTTCAACTGTGTCTGCCCCGGGTATGTTGGCCCAGCTCACCTCCGTAGGGATTTCAACAAGCCACTCGCCGCAGCGCGGATCGAAGGGATCATCCAGGAGGCGGCCTTGGTCATCTTTGTCGCTTTGGCTGGGCACGATTGTGTAGCCATAGTCCAGACAGGCCAGGGCCACCGGATCGTTCTTGCGGAAGGTGATGCGGCGGATGAAACGTTGGGCCTTGGGGGGATGCCAGCCCGGGCTGGCGCCTGTCAACAGGCTCTTGGTGCCTGCCGGTTGCACCGTGGTGCAGCGGTTCGGCCGGCGGATGTCATGGCGGTCGCAGTACTCCCAGACGGCTTCATTGACCGTTTGCTTCCAGCGGCCCAGGTAAGCGGCCTCCCGCTGCCGGAACTGGCGACCTTCCTCAGTGTCGGGACGGCCTGCCTCCCACCACTTCAGCCAGGGGGTGCCAAAGGCATGCACGAAGAAGTCGAACAGGCCCGTGAAACTGACGCCAACAATCGGATCCCACAGCCGGCTCTGGCGATATCGCTCAACTTCGAAGTCGTGGTTGAGCAGGCAGGCAACGGCCAGGCCCGCCGCCTTGAAGGCATCTGCCTGGTCCTGCTCGTCGTGGGGATCGATGCGGTTGAGGTGAATTTCGGCCAGGTTGCAGTGAAAATCAGCCCCCAGGATTTCGCCGCAGGGATTAAGCCCATAGCGCCCCAGGCGATGCTCCATCTCCGCTTCGCTAATGCTGTTGTGGTGCAGCTGCAACCAGCGAGCGGCCTCGTCCCGGCCCTGGTCGGCGTAGATGCCAACAAACTCCTGGCGCAGTTCTGGGGTCGGCAGCAGGTCGGCATTGGCGCGGGCGATGGCCTCCGGCGCAAATTGAATCGCCCCCTCACCACTCTGGAATTGTTTGGTGACGGCCTCCAGCACCAGCTGGCGGCTGGGACGGTGGTGGAAGACCCGGGTGTGATTGGCCATGCGCAGGGAGTCCCGCTCCGGGTCGATGCGCCAGTTCCCCTCACTGTCCTGTTGCCAGAGGTTATCCTTGGCCGTAGCCGCCGCTAAATCGGCAGCGGCAAATTGGCGCATGCCAGCACTGCGGCGGATGTTGCCCGCCACGATGGTGACAGCGGCCTCATCAATCAGCAGGCAGCATTCCACTGAAGTGAGCTTGCGGCCCTTGGCCTTGTTGAGCAAGTGGGAGACCCGGCTGTAAAGATCGGCGAGTTTGACGGGGTTGGCCATGCCGCCGAAGCCCTTGAGGCTTTCTCCCACCGGCCGCACATCATTGAGGTCGACCGTGATATGGATTGGCCCATCAAATCGTTCATCACTGCTTAGTGCCAGCAACAGCCGATAGCTCTCAACCCAGCCCTGGCGGGTGTCACCCACCTTGATCGTTACTTGGGCAGCGGCCACCGTGTGGGTGGTGAGTTGCTGGCGCTGGGCTGGCGGAGTGACGCCGATGGCACTAACGCCAGCGATGATCAAGGTATTGCGAATAACGGGCAACCGTTCAATCAGGCGAGGTTCAATGATGGCGCCGGTGCCGCAGCCCATCATCGCCAGATCCATCATCAAGGCAAACGCTTCCCAATCCACCAGATTGGTGGAGGTGCAATTATAAGCTCCGGAAAAATTATGGCGCTGTTCAATCCATTCGGTGCCGCCAATCCATAGCCAGCGGCCAGAAGGCAGGGCCTTTTGCTGCATCTGCATGCGGCGCAGCAGGGTCACCTCTTCATCGTTGAGGTGTCCCAGGCGGCGCAGGCCCTCCAGGTTGCGTTCGGCCACCTGGCCCCAGCTCTCGCGCCCCTGGGGGGTTTGGCGGGAGTAGGTGCGATAGAAGACCGGGTTGGCCGCCGGGGCCGTGGCGGGGAAATCGCCTGCGTCAAGGGCCCGGTTCAGGCCTTGTTGTGCTGTGGCCGGGTTGGGCTGGCGGGTACTGGGGCCCATCGCGTCCTGCGAATCCAGCGGGCTTAGCGGAGCCTCGCTGGGTGCCAGGGCCTCGGAATTCCGTCGGGCATCGGGGCGCGAAGGGGAAAGGGTCACAGCGCTGCTGACCTAGACGTGAATTCCACCTTAACGCCATCAGTGGGGTGATCAAGCAAACCGTGGCACTAGCCACGGTGGCCAGCAGGCCGTATTTGGGGCTGGCCCTCGTTCCAACATCAACGCCTGCAGCGCTGAGGCAAAGGGCATGGAGAGGATCGTCGAACCGGAACTGATGGACGATCCCCTCCAGGCGCGGGCCTACGCCGAGGCTGATTTCGATCGCTCCGACCAGGCATTTACGGAGCGTTTCTTGGGGTTGTTCGGGCAGCCGTTCCCCCGGCCGCCGGCCCCGGCAGCGGCACCGGATCCGGTTAGTGCTGTCGGCGATGGGATCGTGGACCTGGGCTGCGGGCCTGGCAATATCAGCTTTCGCCTCGCCGCCGCCCTGCCCGATGCCAGGGTGTTGGGTGTCGATGGGGCGGCCAGCATGGTGGCCCTCGCCGCAGAACATCAGCAGCGCCATCCGGCCGCGTGGCCGCAGCTGCGTTTTCAGCAGCTGAAGCTACCCCTTGCCGACCCTGCCGCCCTGGGCGGACCTTTTGCGGCCGTGGTCAGCAACAGCCTGCTGCACCATCTCCATGACCCCCAGGTGCTCTGGCAGGCCGTGGGCCAGTTGGCCGCGCCGGGGGCAACGATCTACATCAAGGATCTGCGCCGTCCCGCCAGCGTTGCGGCAGCTGACGCCCTCACCGAGCTCCATGCCGCCGGCGCACCAGCGATGTTGCGCCGTGATTTTCGGGCCTCCCTGGCGGCGGCCTTCACGGCGGCCGAGGTGGAAGCCCAGCTAGCCCAGGCCGCCCAGCTTTGGGGCGCGGCAGGGACCCCCGGGACGACCTGGCCAGCATTGACGGTGGCTGAAGTGGAAGATCGCTATTTGGAAATCCACGGCCGCTGGCTGGGCTGAACCCAGGCGGTGGCTGCCGGCGGGGTCCCCTTCAGGGCGACTGCAGGGGATGCAGGGAGGCTTGGAAAGCGGCGGAGCTCAGGGTCGCCACGGCGGCATCGGCATCGGCTACGCAGAACTGCTGGCCCAATCTCACGATGGAGCTGCGCTGCTGGTCCTTGATGCGGGCCAGCACTGGCACCCGCAGACCCACTTCATCTTCGTTGGGCCGATGGCGTTGCAGGCATTCGCGCAGGCGGTGCTGGATGCCGATGTCACCGGCCAGCTCGGCCGGCAGATCCACCAGCACCAGCTTTAGGTCGTCGATGCTGCGGCAGTCATCGACGATTAGCTGCACCCGTTCGTCGCGCCGATCAACCGAGGCCCACACCAACAGGCGGGCATCGACCATCAAGTGGTCGGCCAAGCGGGCGTAGCTCTTGGGAAACACCACCGCCTCGCTGCTGCCGGTGAGGTCTTCGAGCACCAGAACCGCCATGCGATCCCCCTTGCGGGTGTTCACCTGGCGCAGTTCGGCCACCATGGCTATCAGGCTCACCTTGGCCTTATCGGCCTGCTCTTCGAGGCTGCCCAAACTGATGGGGGAAAGCAAGCGCACGGCGCCGCGGAGTTGTTTGAGCGGATGGTCGGAAATATAGAAGCCAAGCAGTTCTTTTTCGTGTTTGAGTTTGTCGTTGGGCGGGAAATCGGCCACCGGGGCCGCCTTGGGGGCCAGGGCGGCGCCGCCGATTCCAGGCGTTTGCTCGCCACCACCCCCTAACAAATCCAGCACACACTGATCGAAGCCGAGGGCGCGGTCGCGGGCGCGGCTGTTCGCCCACTCCAGCACCAGGTCGAGGTCGGCCATCAGCTGGGCCCGGTTGGCGTTGGCCTGCAGGGCGTCGAGGGCACCGCAGTGAACGAGGGATTCGAGGGCGCGGCGGTTCAGCTGTTGGGAGGGCAGCCGGTCGCAGAGATCGGCCAGGCTGGCGAAGGGCCCCTCCAGGCGCCGGGCCTCAATCAATTGGCGGATAGCCCCTTCGCCCAGGTTGCGGATAGCCGATAGGCCAAACAGGATGCGTTCACCTTTGGGTGTGAAGTCGATGCCGGAGGCGTTGATATCGGGGGGCATCACTTCGATGCCCATGGCCTGGCAGTTGGCGATATAGCGCTGCACCTTGTCGCTGGCCCCCGCATTCACCGTCAACAGGGCCGCCATATAAGCGACGGGATAGTGGGCCTTGAGATAGGCCGTTTGATAGGTCACAGCGCCATAGGCGGTGGAGTGACTCTTGTTGAAGCAGTATTCGGCGAACAGCACCATCTGCTCGAACAGGGCTTCTGCCACGGGCCCATCAACGCCCCGCTCGGTGGCGCCTTTAACGAAGAGGTCTTGGTGTTTTTCCATCTCGCTTTTCTTCTTTTTGCCCATCGCCCGCCGCAGCAGATCGGCCTCACCTAGCGAATAGCCCGCCAGATCCTGGGCAATGCGCATGATCTGCTCCTGATAAACCATGATCCCGTAGGTTTCGGCCAGGATCGGTTCGAGCTTGACGTGGGCCACGTCGATGGCTT
>JBIIRU010000294.1:0-3598 GCA_044341355.1 Cyanobium sp.
ATGTAAAAACAAGCTGATTGCGAACTCAGCGCTGAAGGCCAAGGTCAAAAACGACACATTGTCGTCTCATTGGCGAGAACGAGACAGATGTACCCTGACAGGGACGGCTTGATCAGAGTTTCCCTAGGGACCTGGCCAGAGCCCGCCACAGTGGGAAGTGACGCAGCCACGAATGGCGGCGCAACAGGACTCCGTCACAGCGGCCACAGGCTGACCCGCCTCAATGCGGATCCAGCCCCTCTGGGCGGCAAGGGTGGCAAAGCCATCGGCCACCCGGGACATAAAAGCCTCCCCCGCCGCCTCAATGCGGTCGGCCGGTTGGCCGCCACGGCGGCGGCGGGACTCAGCGAGGGACACATCCAGCCAGAGGGTGAGATCGGCCTGAAGACCGCCGGTGGCCAGGCTTTCCAGCGTGTCGATCAGGGCCAGAGGCAAGCCCCTGCCAAAGCCCTGATAGGCGGCTGTCGATCCGGTGAAGCGATCGCAAAGCACCCAATCTCCGGTCTCCAACGCAGGCAACAGGAGCGCTTCGACATGCTGGGCACGGTCGGCAGCATAAAGAAGCAATTCGGCCCGTGGCAGGGGCTGCACACCCTGGGGCGGATGCAGCAATAACTCCCGCAAGGCCTGGCCCAGGGCCGTCCCCCCCGGCTCGCGACTCACAACCAAACGGGCACCAGGGGCCATCAGGCCACTACTGGGCAGCCATTGGCGCAGGGCCTGAAGCTGGGTGGTCTTGCCGCAGCCATCGATCCCCTCCAGCACCACAAGTCGGCCTCGGGTCAAGCCGGTGCCTATCGGCGCCTCAGGGTTCAGGGTGAATCCCTCCACCGATGCGGCTGCCGTCTTGAAGCAGCACCGCATTCAGCACAACCGTGATCGAACTCATGGCCATTAGCAAAGCAGCCAGGGGGGGCGTCAGCCTGATGCCTTGAAAGGGCAACAACAAACCAGCGGCAATCGGCAGGACCAGCAGGTTGTAACCAAAGGCCCAAAAAAGGTTCTGTCGCACCTTGGCCATCGTGCGACGCGAGAGAGCCAAAGCGGTGGGCAGGCCCCCGAGCCGATCTCCGAGGATGACCAGGTCAGCCGCTTCCTGGGCGATTTGGGTGCCCGTGCCCACGGCCACGCCAAGGTCGGCGGCGGCAAGGGCGGGAGCGTCATTGATCCCATCTCCAACCATGGCCACCGGCCCCGTTTCCTGAGCCAAAAGGATCCGCTGCAGCTTCTGCTCGGGTCGGAGATCCCAAGCCAATTCATCTGTCGCCAAAGCGACCTCACTCGCCAGCCTCTGGACGCTGCCCTGACGGTCACCACTGAGCAAACCAAGGCGTAATCCCTGGGCCCGCAGGCTGGCCAAGGTGGCGAGGGCCTCGTCCCGGGGACGGTCCTCCAAGCCAATCCAGCCCAACAGAACCTCGTTCGCCGCCACCGCCAGCAGGGATCCCCCGTTCTGAGCTCCGCTCGCCAGCGGCGGCGCAACGCCGAGGACACCCTGGTCCGCCAACCACTCGGGGCGACCCACCCTGAGCTTGGCCGCCACCCCATCGACGAACCCAACCAGACCATCCCCCGGCACGACTTCCGTGGGCCCCAAGTCCAGCAAGGGAAGTTTGCGGTTCTGGGCCTCCTGGTGAAGGGCGTGCGCGAAGGGATGGCGACTGGCTTGCTCCAGACTGGCCGCCAGCTGGACCAGTCGATCGGCGCTGACCCGGGAATCAGTTTTTGCGGTGATCCCCTCCAAAGCCAACGTCCCATCAAGAACCAATGGATTTGTAGTCACGGTTGTGACCAGGGGGCATCCCGTCGTCAGGGTGCCGGTCTTGTCAAACAGCACGGTTTTGAGACTCGCCGCGGCCTCCATGGCATCCCCTCCCCTGAACAGGAGGCCCGAACGGGCGGCCAAGCCAAGTCCGACGGTAATGGCGGTGGGGGTGGCCAGCCCTAGGGCGCAGGGGCAAGCGACCACCAGAACGGCAATGGCCAACTGCAGCGCCAGGGCCAGGGGGGAGAGGGCCACCGCTGCCATGCCATGGCCCCCATGGCCACTGGCGCCCTGGACCGTGAGCACCCAAGGCCAGAGCCGGGATCCACAGCGCCACCAGAACAAAAAAGTGGCGGCTGCCAGGAGCAAAACAGCCAAGCTGAAGCGCCCGGCCACGGCATCGGCCAGGCCCTGGATCGGCGCCTTGCGGGCCTGGGCCTGACCGACCATCTGGACGATGCGGGCGAGGGCACTATGGGCCCCGGACCGCAGCACCTCCAGCTCCAGGGGAGCCTCCTGATTGAGGCTGCCCGCTGGCAGTTCGCTACCTGGTTCCACCCGCAGCGGCAGATTTTCGCCGGTCAACGCGGAGCAATCCACAGTCGAGCAACCGTCCCTAACGACGCCATCGACGGGCATCCGGTCGCCGGGCAGGAGTCGCAACCGATCTCCAGGGCGCAGGGCCCCGACCCGCACCGACCGGGGCGGGCCGCCATCGACCATCAACAGGGCTGCGTCAGGCTGCAGTTCGACCAATTGCTCAATGGCCCGCCCCGTGCGCCAGCGAGCCCGTTCTTCCAAAAAGCGACCGCTGAGCACAAAACCCAACAGCATCACCGGTTCGTTGAAGTAACAGGGCCAACCACTGGCCGGCCATAGCCAGCCGTAGATGCTGGCGAAGAAGGCGCTGGTGACCCCAAGGGCTACCAAGGTGTCCATGCCAGGGGCGCCGGCCAGGGCAGATCGGGCCCCCGTCTGCAGGATGGAACGACCGGGCCCGAGCAACGCCATGGTGGCCACCAGGGCATGCAAGCCGTTGCGTGCCAACAGGGAGGCCAATGCACCGGTCCCCAGGGCACCTGACTCAGCCAAATGGCCCAGGCCCGAAAGCAACAGCAATGCGAGGGCCACCAGCAACTGCTGCCAATGGCGCCACCAATGCTGCTGCTTCTGAAGCTCCCGGCGGGACACCAGGGGTGCGTCCTGATCGCGGGAGTGGGCGCTGAAGCCAAGGCTTTCGAGACTGGCCAGCAAGGGATTCAGGTCGACACTGGCGTTGGCCAGCTCCAACCAGGCGGTGCGGGTCAGCAAATTCACACTTACATGACGCACGCCCGGCTGTTGGGCCAGGCGCTGCTCGACCGCCCGGACACAGCCGCCACATTTCATGCCCTCTACGGCCAACAAAAGACTGGGCCCAGGGCTGTCCCCTGGAAGGGTCGGGGCACCAGCGACAGGATCAACGACGGGCTGGGCAGGCAAAGGCATGAATCCGGATCCCCGACCAGGTTAGGAAAGCCGGCGATCCACCCCGGCACCAAAGCAACTGGACAGGGACCCGGGCAGGATGGGGGACCGATGCCTTGTAGCCCCGCGTGCCCCGCTCCCAGCGCAACGACAACTTCATCGACAAAAGCTTCACGGTGATGGCGGACCTGATCTTGAAGGTCATGCCCACGAACCGTCGCGCCAAGGAAGCGTTTGCCTACTACCGCGACGGCATGAGCGCCCAGGGTGATGGCGAATATGCCGAAGCCCTGGAAAACTATGAAGAGGCGCTGAAGCTAGAAGACGACCCAAACGACAAGGCCTTTATTCTTTATAATATGGCCC
>JBIIRU010000295.1:0-3576 GCA_044341355.1 Cyanobium sp.
AGGTGCCGATGGTGGACCTGCCCCTGGGGGCCACTGAAGACCGGCTTTGCGGCACCATCGACATCGAAAAGGCCCTTGGCGAAGGCGTGCGGGCCTTCGAGCCCGGCCTGCTGGCCAAGGCGAATCGCGGCCTTTTATATGTAGATGAAGTCAACCTGCTCGACGACCACCTGGTCGACGTGCTGCTGGATTCGGCGGCCTCCGGCTGGAACACGGTCGAACGGGAAGGCATCAGCGTGCGCCACCCGGCCCGCTTCGTGCTGATCGGTTCGGGCAACCCGGAAGAAGGCGAGCTGCGGCCCCAGCTGCTGGATCGCTTCGGCATGAGCGTGGAGGTGCGCACCGTGCGCGAACCGGAATTGCGGGTGCAGGTGGTGGATCAACGCACCGCCTTCGATGCCGATCCCGATGGCTTCAACGCCAGCGTGCAGCCGGTGCAGGACGGCCTGCAGGCCCGGGTGGTGGCGGCCCAGCAACGGCTCGTCCAGGTGCACCTGGACGATGACCTGCGCCTGCGCATCTCGGCCGTCTGTGGCACCTTGGATGTGGATGGCTTGCGGGGCGATATCGTCACTAACCGCGCCGCGCGGGCCCTGGCCGCCTTTGAGGGCCACGACGAAGTCAGCGACGACGACGTCGCCAGGGTGGTGGCCTGCTGCCTGCGCCACCGCCTGCGCAAGGATCCCCTCGAAACCATCGATTCCGGTGACCGGGTGGTCAAGGTGTTCTGCCAGGTGTTCGAGCGGCCCGAACCCAGCGATCGCCGTGGTTTCCAGTTGGCTTTGGCAAATTGAGGCTGGCCAATTGATGATGGCCCGCCGGCCCTGAGGGCCCCATGAGCGAACCCTTTGTCGTGGCGCTGGCCCTGGAGGGTCAGCTGCGGCTGGATGACCAGCCCGCCCTGCATCAGGCCGTGGCCCTGGCCCGCCAGCGGGGTCAAGATCAAGACCAGGGCCAGGGAAAGTTGCTCGTGCTGGCCTGCCGGCCCCAGGGCCAGCACCTGCGGGGGCCCCACCAAAGGCGACTGGAGGCCCAGGCCCTGGCCTGCCTGCACACACGCTTGGCGGCCGAGGCCATTCCCCTGCTGCACTTTCCCCAGCACAGCACGGCGGCGGCGCTGGAGTTGCTGGCTCCCCTGGTGCGGCCGCAGGCGGTGTTGCACTGCCAGGAGAGCCGGCTGTTCGACGATTGGCCGCTGCCGCGGGAGTCCTTCCCAAGGGTGTTTGCGGAGTTCCGCCGCGGCCTGGGGCAGGCGCCGCTACCGCCGTTGCCGCTGCCGGATCTGGGCGGCCTGGGGGGATTGCGGCTGGAGGGGCCCTGGGGTTGGCGCGAACCTGCCGGGATCGACGCGGCGGTGACGTCGAATGATGCTGGGGAGGCGGAGGCTGAAGCGGCGGCGGAGAGAGGCGCCGCCGATCCGCGCAGCGCTTTTCCTTTTGCGGGTGATGAAGCCAGCGGCCTGGCCAGGCTGCGGCACTACTGCCTGGAATCCGACGGCCTGCACCATTACAAGCAGCGCCGCAATGGCCTGGTGGGCACCGAGTTCTCCTCAAAGTTCTCCCCCTATCTGGCCATCGGTTCGCTGTCGGTGCGGCGCATCTGGCAGACCGTGCTCGATTACGAAGCCCTCCATGGCGCCGATGACGGCTCTGAGTGGATGAAACAGGAGCTGCTCTGGCGCGAATTCTTCCTCTGGACCGCCCAACTCCATGGGGCCAGCTTCGGGGCCCCGGGCGGCCTGCAGAACCGCCGCAGCGAAGCAATCGAAGACCGGGAACTGTTTGGGCGCTGGTGCCGGGGCCACAGCGGCCACCCCCTGATCGATGCCCAGCTCAACGAACTGCGAACCACCGGCTATCTCTCCAACCGGGGCCGCCAGTGGGTCGCGTCCCACTTCATCAACGAGCTGCGCCTGCCCTGGACCTGGGGCGCCCGCTATTTCGAGTGGTGGCTGATCGACGCCCAACCGGCCCTCAACACCGGCAACTGGTCCTATCTGGCCGGCGTCGGCAATGATCCCCGCAGCTTCAACGGCCCACCGCGCCGCTTCGATCTGGAGCGGCAGGTGCGGCTGTATGACCCCGAGAAGAGGCACCGGCGCAGGTGGTCGTGAATGAAAGTAGATGTAATGCCCGCGTCTGCCACCGCCAGACCCACTGGCTGGGGCCGTATCTCCAGACCTTGTTGCCATGACCTGGTTCATCAAGACGGAAACCCTGTGGGTCCTGCGGCAGCGGCCAAGCCCCATCTGGCGGTGAAACGCGATTCAGTGGCGGGCTTGCGCACATGGGGGATTTCCTTGTTGATGCTGCGTAGTCCGATGGCGGTTCACTTTTTGCTATCGGCTAAGCCACCGTCTGTGGATTTCACAGAATTGGTGGCTGTCGGAACCGAGAATCTGTGACTATCTCTGCAAGCTGGCGAACATTTCTCAGCAAGGGTGTCACCCTGATGACAATTAACGGACCGAACAATGACGAAGCAGGTGCTTCGCATATGATACTGTAGATCGAGTTAATATTAAGCTAAATCCATGATTCGCAAGAATAGGCAGTCCAGGCGCTCAGCCTTTAGTTTCGGTACCTGCTTGCTGATGGCCACATGCCTGCCTGCTCTGCCGTTGCCTGCGGTCAGGGCGGGATCTGTTGTCCCTAATAGGACTAATTTAGTGGCCCAGGCCAGGGGGGAGAGCAGCAGCCCCTATCCAGCGGAGGTTCAGGAGTGGCAGCGGCAAGTTATGACCCTGCAAAAGCAAGGCAAGTATCTGGAAGCGGCGCAGATTCAAGAAAAAGAGCTCGCTTGGACGCAACAACATCTAGGGCCCGATCACCCCGATACCGCCACCAGCCTCAACAACCTCGCGGAGCTGTACAGGAGCCAGGGCGCCTACGCCAAGGCCAAGCCCCTCTTAATTCGCGCCCTGGCGATCAGGGAGAAAGCGCTGGGGCCCGATCACCCCGATACCGCCACCAGCCTCAACAACCTCGCGGAGCTGTACAGGAGCCAGGGCGCCTACGCCAAGGCCGAGCCCCTCTTAATTCGCGCCCTGGCGATCTCTGAGAAGGCGCTGGGGCCCGATCACCCCGATACCGCCACCAGCCTCAACAACCTCGCGGGGCTGTACAAGAGCCAGGGCGCCTACGCCAAGGCCGAGCCCCTCTACCTTCGCGCCCTGGCGATCAAGGAGAAAGCGCTGGGGCCCGATCACCCCGATACCGCCGCCAGCCTCAACAACCTCGCGGGGCTGTACATGAACCAGGGCGCCTACGCCAAGGCCGTGCCCCTCTTAATTCGCGCCCTGGCGATCTATGAGAAGGCGCTGGGGCCCGATCACCCCTCTACTGCCCTCAGCCTCAACAACCTCGCACTGCTATACATGAACCAGGGCGCCTACGCCAAGGCCGAGACCTTCTACCTTCGCGCCCTGGCGAACACCGAGAAGGCGCTGGGGCCCGATCACCCCTCTACCGCCACCAGCCTCAACAACCTCGCGGCGCTGTACATGAACCAGGGCGCCTACGCCAAGGCCGAGCCCCGCTACCTTCGCGCCCTGGTGATCTATGAGAAGGCGCTGGG
>JBIIRU010000046.1:0-12213 GCA_044341355.1 Cyanobium sp.
AGGACCTGGTGGTCGTGCCGATCAGCTTCGTGAGCGAACACATCGAAACCCTGGAAGAGATTGACCTGGAATACAGGGAAATCGCCGAGGAGTCGGGCATTCACCATTTTCTGCGGGTCCCGGCCCTTGATACCGATCCCACCTTCATCACGGGCCTCGCCGACTTGGTGGTGGCGGCCCTTGAGGGTCCCGAGGTGAACCTGGATCAGGCCGCCCAGCTGCCCACCAAAGTCAAGTTGTATCCCCAGGACAAGTGGGCCTGGGGTTGGAACAACAGTTCGGAGGTCTGGAACGGTCGTTTGGCCATGGTGGGTTTCTCCGCTTTTCTGCTTGAACTGATCAGCGGCCGTGGGCCCCTCCATGCTCTGGGACTGCTCTGAGCTGGCAATCTGGCGCCGCCCCCTGGCCACGGCGTTGATGATCGGCCTGGTCGCGGCCCCTGGCCCGGCCGGGGCCTCCGGCCGTGAAGCTTGGCTGCGGGCCACCTTCCCGGTGCAGGTCTTCGCCGGTTATACAAGTGGTTTCGGTCTGCGCATCCATCCGGTAGATGGCGGGATACGTCCCCATTACGGACTGGACATCGCGGCCCCGCTCGGTTCCCCGGTTCGCAACTGGTGGAGCGGTGTGCTGGTGGAGATACTCCAGGGCGGGGGGTGCGGCAATGGGCTGGTGATTCGCTCCGGGGACTATGAGCACACCTACTGCCACCTCGCTGGCAGCGTCGGTGGCTCTAAGTATCAGAGCGGGGCGGTTCAGCTCCAAGTGGGTCAGCGCCTGCGCACGGGCCAGACGATCGCCCATGTGGGCATGACCGGCAGCAGCACCGGCCCCCATCTGCACTGGGGGATTCGCTATCGGGGCGCCTGGCTCGATCCCGCCCGGGTGTTGCGCGCCATGGCCGCCAGTCGTAGGTTCCAGGCCCCAAGGATGGGTTCGCCCCCTAAGGTTGGATCGTTTCAATAAGCCGCCGCCTTCTTCGGTACTACCGCCCCTTCCCTGCTGTGACGCTCACACCAGTCCCCTCCACGGTTACTAGCTCCGATTCCCGTTTGCCCCAATCCTTGCGGCACGAACCGGTGCCGGTGAGGGGCGGAGTGGCCCAGAGGGTCAATGGTGGTTATGCCTTGATGCATGCCTTGCATCTGCATGGCGTCAAAGATGTCTTCGGCTATCCCGGCGGCGCCATCCTGCCGATCTACGACGAACTGCATAAGGCGGAAGCCCGGGGCTGGTTGAAGCATGTGTTGGTACGCCATGAACAGGGTGGTGCCCATGCAGCCGACGCCTATGCCCGAGCTTCGGGCAAGGTGGGGGTTTGCTTTGGCACCTCCGGGCCCGGTGCCACCAACTTGGTCACCGGCATTGCCACAGCCCAGATGGATTCGGTGCCCATGGTTGTGATCACGGGCCAGGTGCCCCGGGCCGCGATCGGCACCGATGCATTCCAGGAAACTGACATCTTCGGCATCACCATGCCGATTGTGAAGCACTCCTGGGTGGTGCGCGATCCGGCTCAGATCGGCCGCATCGTGGCCCAGGCTTTCTTGATCGCCGCCAGTGGTCGGCCGGGGCCTGTGCTGATCGACATACCCAAGGATGTGGGGGTCGAAGAATTTGACTACGTGCCTGTGCCTCCTGGCAGCGTCATCCCCAACGGCTTTGCATTACCCCAGCCCGTGGAGCCAGCGGCGGTTAGCGCCGCCCTCGAACTGATCCGCCAGTCCCGTCGCCCCCTGCTTTACGTAGGTGGCGGGGCCATCAGCAGCGGCGCCCATGGGGCGGTGCATCTATTGGCCGAACGCTTCCAATTGCCGGTCACCACCACCTTGATGGGTAAAGGGGCCTTCGACGAACGTCACCCCCTTTCGGTGGGCATGCTGGGCATGCACGGCACGGCCTATGCCAACTTTGCCGTCACCGAATGCGACCTGTTGATCGCCTGCGGTGCCCGTTTCGATGACCGGGTCACCGGCCGCCTCGATAGTTTCGCGCCCCGGGCCCAGGTCATCCACATCGACATTGATGCGGCCGAGGTCGGCAAAAACCGCACCCCCCAGGTGCCCCTGGTGGCCGATGTCAAAGAAGCCCTCGAAGCCATGGTGGCCGCCTCTGCTGGCGAGACCTGCGGCGGCCGCACCCAGGCCTGGCTCGAGCGGATTGCCAGTTGGAAGCACCACTATCCCTTGACGGTGCCTGTGCCTGAAGGGGAGATTGCTCCCCAGGAGGTGCTGCTGGCCCTGCGGGAGTTGGCTCCGGATGCCTACATCACCACCGATGTCGGTCAGCATCAAATGTGGGCCGCCCAGTACCTCGCCACCGGCCCCCGCCGCTGGATCAGCAGCGCCGGGTTGGGCACGATGGGTTTCGGTATGCCGGCCGCCATGGGGGTTCAGGTGGCCTATCCCCAGGCCCAGGTGGTCTGCGTGGCTGGTGATGCCAGCATCCTGATGAATATCCAAGAACTGGGCACCCTCAGCCAATATCAGCTGCCCGTCAAAGTGGTGGTCATCAACAACGGTTGGCAGGGCATGGTGCGGCAGTGGCAGGAAAGCTTCTACGGCGAGCGCTATTCCGCCTCGGCCATGACCCAGGGCATGCCCAACTTTGAGGCCTTGGCGGAAGCTTTTGGTGTCCGTGGAGTGCTGATCAGCGAGCGCGCCACCCTCAAGCAGCAATTGGCCGAGGCCCTAGCCCATCCCGGTCCCGCCTTCATTGACGTCAAGGTGCGTCGCAACGAAAACTGCTACCCAATGGTTCCCCCGGGTGCCAGTAATGCCCAGATGGTGGGGTTACCCAGCCATCCTGAGCTGGCCATCGACACCCAGCGCCACTGCGACCACTGCGGCAACACCACCGCCAGTGCCCATCTGTTCTGTCCCACCTGCGGAGCCAAGCTCTGAGACGTTTCAGCCCGTTGCCATGGTTCCCGTCGCCATGGTTAAAGAGTGCTCCGATCGCCCTGGTTTTGGCCTTTTTGCTGGCCTGCACCTTGGCGGTCGCTCCGGTGGCGGCGGCGGAGGTTCTGCAGGTGCGTGGGCCAGCCTTATTGCAATTGGGCGATGGCAATCGCAGCTATGTCGTCGAACTCGCCTGCCTGCATGTGTTGCCTGATTCCCAGCAACAGGCCACGGCATGGTTGCGACAACAACTGCCGCGCCATAGCCGCGTCAATCTGCGGCCCCTGGGCCAGCGCGAAGGCGTGCTGCTGGCCAGGATCAGTCGCCTTGATGGCGGCGCCCCCCAGGATCTGGCCGACGCCATGATTGGCACCGGGCTGGCCGAACCCCAACCTTGCTCGCCGGCCTGAACGACGCCATGGGACTGAACCGGACCGCCAAGGGAATCGTGCTGCTGCCCAGCCTGCTGTTGGGGGGCGCTTTTTTGGCGGCGGCCTCCTGGCTTGATGGTCCGGCGGCCCAGAACCGCCCCCTGGCCCTTGGCCTGGGCATAGTGCTGATGGGGGCGGGCCTGCTGACCCAACTGCTGCCGGAGCCCCCCAGGCACCACCGCCGTCCGAGTGATTTGGGTGCAGCAGCAGTGGGGGGAGTGAAATGATTGTGGGTGTAGGTGGTAGTAAGAAGAAACTAGTTTCAAGATATTTAGGCGGCAGGGTTCTGCAAAACGCTGGGGATGCCATGCAATTACGCCAGGTGTGCAAGGCATGGCCATGTCAGGGACATGACAGTCAGGAGTCAGGAGCATGAAGCCATAGGATTACCAGCCATACAAAGGTCTTAGGGGGGGGCAGTCATACTTGACCGGTGGAGCACCGGAAGGCCTGCGGGTGATCCAGTTGCTTCCCGATCAGCATCATCTAAGCAACTTCATGTCTCTGATCACCAGCTCCTTAAACACCCAAACCCATTCTCCCACTGTGGTAGGCGTCAAAAGACTGGAGAGAGAAACGGTGTACTTTCTATCCGATCAACGCACTCATGTAGTGCCGATAGGTTATCAAGCAGAGTGGATAAATGGAAATTTTGTTAACTTTCCTATTGGACATGAAGCGCAAAAGACAACTTGCTTGGAACCGGAAAAGTTTTGTAAATCTGTGAATTTTTATTCCCACCAAACCCCTAATAATTTAGAAGCATCTCTCAAGGCCAATCTAAGAGCCCCGGAATGGCAGCCCTATAAGTTATATATTATATGCGAAGAACCCAGCAAGAAAAAAGCTGCCTGGAGTAATGAAAGCCAGGAGATAAGCTATCTAGAATGGAACCCCGATGAAGAAGTTGAATGTTGGGACAATGTCATCTTAATGTGGTACATTGTTCCCATTAATTTCAACTGTATTTTTTTGAAGGATTGAGTTGTGGACAGTGGACAGCTAGCCTCCCTTCGTGCGGCATAAAGCCTGAGGTCCAAATATCCAATTATGTAGATAACAAATTGGAATGAAAATTATTCCTATAATCGAGATAATTGACTCGCCAAGTCTCTCGTCGGATCGTAATTGTATTGTGAACTGCAGTGGTCTGTGCTTGCAACTGCCCATAGCAACTGCCCTGTGGCCTCAGGGTTTTGTCCCTCTTAGGCGGCTGTGTTGAACCGGGCCGGCAGATTCTCTAGCGCTGCGATGGCGGCCATACTTGCGGCGGAGAACATGCGGCGGCCCTCCAGCTGGCAGTGCTCGTCCTGCTCCATCAGCACCGCCCCAACCAAGCTGGTGCTCGCGGCATCGTTGGCGAAGATGCCGATCACGCGGGAGCGGCGTTTTATCTTCAGCTTTACTGAGCACACCTCTCTGTGCGACATTCACCCGCTCCAACAGGTTGGTGCTCCAGAGCTTTTTCCGGTGCTGCGGCGGGAAGTGACGGAAGGCCAGCACGTCCTCCCGAGCCTCGTTCATGAGCTCGGTGGCTTTGGAGAAGCTCTAAGCCGCTGAGATGGCCTGGCCATCTCACAGCGGCTGAGGTTATCGCCTGCGTTTTCCAGGGCGAATGCGCTGCGCCGGGCAGCGATGGCCATGCCCTGATGGCCATTTGAGACATATTCCAGCAGGTTTCTGGCGAGATGGAGGCAGGGCAAATCACCAAGTGTTCCTTTCGATACGACGCTGCCAAACGCAGCCCTGCAGCTGGCGACGGATCGGGGTCTCCATCAATGGCGGGGCTCCAGAATGGAGGGCATGAAGCTGCCGGCCCGCATTTATCGCAAGCGGACGACCTGCGGTCTATGGGAATCAGCAGATCAGTGGCGCCCACCTGGGTGGTGGGGTTGCGCTGCCTACAACCGTTGCGGTAGCCCTGCCGCTGCGCGGTGCGCTCGTGACGCTCTGTACAGATCACAGCGGCGAATTCCAGCTCAATGAACTGTTGCAGGCCGTGACGCGCCAGCTAGGGGATCAGCTCACCGGCAGTGCTGCCATCCAGTAGCGATGCCAGCTCAGGTGATGCCCAATGGGTCTTGGGCATGGTTCGTCTGGTTGAGGTGGTATTCGAACCAGGGAAACCGACCTGCCCACCTCTTGCGACACCAGTCGGAGCCAGTTGCCTGAGATGCGCCCCCCATCACGGCTACGCCGGGGCTTAGGGGCCGGGGAATATACACCACTCCGGGGCACGCCAACAGGTGAGGAAAAGTAAACAAACCGATCGCAACCGCCGTCGTGGATAACCTGGGTGCAATTGGAAGATACGATTTCTCATGGAGAACCCCGTACGTATAGCGATAATCGGAGGCGGCTGCGGTGCAATTACTGCGGCCTATGAATTATCCAAACCTGAGCACAATGGTCGCTTCCATATTACCGTCTATCAAGATGGCTGGAGACTTGGAGGCAAGGGTGCCTCAGGCAGAGGAACTGCCGGTCGCGTTGAGGAGCATGGCCTGCACGTATGGCTTGGCTTTTATGAAAATGCTTTTCGCATGATGCGCGATTGCTATGCCGAGCTCCCCAGGCTTGGCATCCATGAGTTCGGTAGGTGGGACGAGGCCTTCATCCAAGAGCACAATGTTGGCATCTTTTCCAAACATGATGTATCGGGCTGGCAAAAGTGGTCTGGCAAGTTTCCGCCAAAGTCGGGACTACCCGGGGATGCTATGCCGCAGCAGGAGATCTACAGCCTGAATGAATACTGCCGGCAGGCAATTGACCTCCTTCGAACCTTGATTCTCGACACCACAGTCGATCGCCTAGATGGCAATGGCAGGAATAGTAGCGCCAAGGGGGCGGGCAGGCCATCCTCCATCCCCGGGTTCGAGAACGCCCCCGAATCGTTAATGGGCTTGCTCGGTCTCGTGCGCCGTTACTTGGGCGCCAGCATGAGCACAGGCGTTGCCGGTGTGGTCGAAGGCCTTGGACTTCTAAGCACGGCGATCCGGATGCTGCCGTCCTTTCCCCACAGGATCCTCACCGATCTGGCCGAGGAGTGTGCACGCGTGGCCAGGCAGTGGCTGGAAACGCAATGGCTTGCCTCGTCTCCCCATCGCCATATCTGGGAGATGGTGGACCTTGTTCTCGCTGCCCTGGTGGGTTGCATTCGTTGTGGCGTTTTGACAAGTCCGAATGGACTGGATGTGCTTGATCAATACGAATGTCGTGAATGGTTACGCATGAATGGGGCTTCAGATCGAGCTTTGGCTTCACCGTTCATGGTTGGCTTGTACGATCTTCACCTCTCCTATGCCAAAGGTGTTGCAAGCGAGCCAAAATTGGCAGCGGGTCAATCAATGCGTGGCACATTGCGGATGTTTTTTGGGTACCGTGGCGCCTTTTTCTGGCGAATGCGCGCAGGAATGGGCGATGTAGTCTTTGCGCCATTATATATACTATTGCAGAGTCGGGGAGTGCATTTTGAATTTTTTCACCGATTGATCAATGTTAATATTCCCGATGGTTCTGCCCTGCAAGAAGGTGAACGAACATGTATCACTTCCCTAGAATTTCGGGTCCAGGCAAAAACCATTCGCGACAAACCTTACGAACCACTGATTCCCATCAAAGGGAAGAGATGTTGGCCAGCCTCACCCGATTTCAAGCAGCTCCGCTACGGATCCCGACTGAAAACTGCTGAGGTAGACCTAGAATCCCATGGGGATACAACTACTGCGGCGAGCAAGACATTGCTCTATGGCGAGCATTTTGATGCCGTGATCCTAGGGGTGAGCATCGGCGCCATTCCCCACGTGTGCAAGCCGATCCTGGCCCGGGATAAACGCTGGCAAGACATGGTGGAAAAAGTCCAGACCGTGGCAACTCAGGCCGTTCAGGTTTGGCTGAACCAGAGCGCCGATGAGCTTGGCTGGGAAGGACCTCCTTATATCATTTCTGGATACAAGAAACCCCTGGACACATGGTGCGATATGGAACATGTTATTCCCGAAGAGAATTGGCAAATCCCACCCAAGACCGCTTTCTATTTTTGCGGTGTGCTAACCGATGATCCTGGAATGGAATCGATGTCTTTCCAGGATTATACACAGTTGAAAAGAGAAGAGGTATACAACAACGCGCTGGAGCTTCTGCGCAGTCACGGCAAGCCACTCTGGCCTAAGGCCTATGACAGTTCAGGCGAGTTCAGCTGGGATCTCCTCATGCATGAAGAGAGCAAGTCTCACACCAAAAAGCTACCAGAAGCACACCCTCTGCGTACACAATACTGGCGGGCAAACATCAATCCCAGTGATCGCTATGTCATGACCGTACCCGGAAGCAACAGCTACCGAATTTCTCCTCTCGACATGCGCTACACAAATATGACCATCGCCGGGGATTGGACCGATGCTGGATTCAATGCGGGCTGCACAGAAGCCGCAGTAATGTCAGGTATGTTGGCAGCCCACGCCATCTCGGGATTGCCAAGATTGGAGGAGATTATCGCTTATGACCACCCCTAAACCATATATGATGTTAAGATAGCGAATGATTGCAAGCATGTCTGTAGTGTCCAAATGGAAGCGACCCGAACCCGCACGCTTTGCTCCCTACCGCAACGGTTGGTCGACCAAGGATCAACTCAAGCAGGTCACAGAGATGGCTACAACCACAGTTGAGGAAGCGGTCAACCTGGGTTACGCTGTGATTGAAGACAACATTGAACGAGGTCGATCCTACGCCAGAAGTCGTAACAATGACCAGACGAGCCACGAAACCCCGGATGAATTGCTTCAACTAAGCGCCAAAGTCATACAACTGGGCAGAGACTTCTCCCTTGCCTATTTTGATTTGGTTGAAAAAACGCTATGTGAGGTAATGAGCTATGCATCTCGTAGCAGACCTTCAACCGATGATGAAAGCCATTCTAAACAGTAGTGATGAAGTCGCTCATCGTCGACCAGTTAAAGGAATACGGATTCTACGTATCATCCCATGTCAACCAGTACCTCCGCTCCTCCCCACCCTCTCCCTACCTTCATGAGTTGATCCTTGACTATCCAAGTCGAGGCGGCAAGATGATGAGACCTGGAATATGCATTTCCACGGCGAGGGCATTTGGTGCTCAGCTTGAAGAAACGATACCATTTGCTGCCTCTATTGAACTTCTCCACAACGCCCTCTTGATTCACGATGACATTCAAGACGAAAGTGAGGAGCGTAGGGGTAGGCCAACCCTGCATGAGTTGCACGGTGTGCCATTGGCTATCAATGCTGGCGACACACTCTTAATGCTGGCCTTGGGTCCTATGTTTCAGCGGTGTCAACAATACGGCAGCAGGATAGGCCAAAAAATTTTGGATTTTACCTTGAGAATGGCACAGGAGACAGCAGAGGGACAAGCCTTGGACATCGGCTGGCGTCGTGATAACCGTCTGGATATTGACGTGGCTGATTATTTAAAAATGGTTATGAAGAAAACGGCTTGGATGTCTACGATCTGGCCAGCCCAGATCGGTGTTCTGATTGGCGGCAAGGGAAGGGTTGATCCGGATACTATTACCAAGTTTGCTTTTTTTCTGGGAACGTGCTTTCAGATTCAAGATGACTTGCTGAACCTGATCCCAAACAGTGGCTATGGCAAAGAGGCCATGGGTGATTTATATGAAGGCAAGAAGACTCTTATGCTGATTCACCTTCGACAAAACAGCAGTCCAGCAGAGGTTGAAGAGATTGATCTCATTCTGAGCCGGTCCCGCACTCAGCGCAACGAACAAGATGTGCGCTGGCTATATGAAGAAATGGAGGCTAAAGGATCTTTGAATTATGCCCGCACTGTGGCTGAGGCACTCGCTGGTGCAGCTCTATACGAGTATTCGCTAGCTTTTGAGGCTTTACCAGCATCCCTTGATAAAGAGTTTATGCAAGCACTTCCACTTTGGATCCTGAATAAATAATTATAATAGCAGATAGCAACACTAAAAATTATTATCGGGCTTAGGATTTTTTGTTGCCACTTCGTGTTTATAGATGGCGATTCTTGATAATCGAAGCCAGATTCAGAATTGAGATCTGGTTGCTCTCGTCTCCGTTAGTATTTGGAGGGGTGGTAGCTTTCAATGTAAATACATCTTCAATTCTAAGTGCTTGCCACTCCTCTTGTGCTTGGTCAGGCCCACCAGCGACGACAGTATTACCAGAAAGGGTGCCAAGGGAAAGGCGTGTGGCAATCGTTTGCCCCAAATGCTCCTCGGCTTTGACTCGCATCCAAAAAGGAACAATTGGATTGAGTACAGAAATCCACTGCTTAGCGATAAAACAGTAATAGACTGATTCTGTCTCTAGCCCCAGAATTTCTACAATGGGGTGAGATTGAGACTTGTGGATTTTGATCTGAGAGGAGTCCCGGACTAGACCAGAGTTTTTGCCATCCCCCTTAATGGTTAAAGTTGTGGAACGAGTAACAATAGACTGATAACAGGACAAAGTCGCATTTTCGCAATGTCTATATTGTTTAAGGCCAATCATATCAATATCCATAGAGATGTCTTTATCGGGAAAGTCTAAGGAAGCAGGTTCTTTTTCGGTGTAGATTATTTCGGCTTTTGGCGCAATCTCTATCAATAGATTGGAGACTGCTTGTTCTCCATCACCTAAGGAGGAGAAAGATTCAATGCTGAGCTCCGTATAGACTGATGCCTGATATCTCATGTCGCCCCTTGGATCATTGTAGGAGCTTTTAATGGTTGCTTTTTGTGTTGGTCTGCCGTTGACTTCATAATCACCAATGGTTGCACGCACACTATTGTTATAAACAAAAGGCGAAATGAAGAATATATTTGAAGTATGGGATCCAGCACGTAGCTGAACCGGAACAAAGAATTCGATCGACTTGTCCGTAAGCCAGTCAGGGCTTTCGGGACTAGCCCAGATATCACCATGATTAGTATCTACATCCTTAGAGACAAGATAGACTCTAGGCTTGGGCGACATCTTGGCATCTGCTACATCCTTGGCATCTGATACATCAACGAGTTCCAGAGTAACGGGCTGCTCCTTATAGGTTAGACCCAAATTACTGAAGTTCGCGAGATATCGCTCAAGATTGTCTTTTTTGGCCGCCAATGGATACACCTTGACCAACATATCTGGAATGGTAAACGGTCCATGGACAGGCGTAGCTGCAGAGCCAATGATGGAGTTATAGAAATACCTTCGGTCATCCGGCTCGGGAGTTTGTGGAGCTGGGGCTGCATGCGTGCGCTGTAAATCCTTGCTCATCTGGTTAGGGAGAGCTTGGGAATAAAGAACTTCGCCGAGCCCATAACTGAGATCAACATCGCTCCAATAGGGAAGAATAGGCTCAAGAATATGAACCGTTTCTCCTGAGGAGTTTCTCTCTCTGCTTTGCGAATCGAGACCTAGGGTTTCCACTATCGGATGCAGGCTAGAGTGATGAATACGAATGTTATAGCCACCCGAAAGATCTGCACGCGAGAGGTTGAGATCCCCTAGCAAACCAGCCTTGTTGATCCTGTTGGTAGACATCGCTGATTTCACTAGCGCCTGGTAGCAAGCCAGGTGAGGTCTTTCGATGTCAGGGAATTGCTTTACTGTAATGTTTTGGATGCTCAACTTGCCATGCCTGTGTGAGCGGGATTTTCCATCCTGAGCAGTGCTCATTGTTGTGAACATTCGCCACCATGAAAAAGGATCCAAAGTACCAGATGACATCTCTGATGCGTAGCGGAGAGCGACCTTACCACTGTCAAACAAAAACCTCGCTCGCTCTTGCTGAGATGGATAACCCCGAAGACGAAAGCTAAGGCCGATATCTAATAAGGTGCCAAGTGAAGAAAGATAAGAAGAGGTTGCCTTGGCGGCAACATTCCAAGGGAACCAAGGGCTGGAGAGGTTGGGAGGAAATGTGGAGAACATAGGGTTGGGAACAAAGTCAACCTCCAAAAGGAGATTGCGTGACGTTCGTTGTCCTTGGTAGTACTTCGGCAATGTATAGGTAGAAAAACGCAAAACCTGAGTTGGGTCCGTTGGAAAAGGCAATGAGAAGTTGAGATCCGTACGAAGCTCTCCCACAACTTTTGGCCAACCATAAACCTCTCTGCCTGTGAATTGGGAGATAAGGTCGTCAACGAAAATAAAGGGTGAGACAATTGCCCAATCCATGAATTCGAGTTCTCCCTGATGGGGAGCACCGCCGCTCCAGCGCCACCACTCAAGCGGAATCGTGAACGTAATTTCGTGCTGAGAAATCCAACCGATATTTCGCGCCGTTTGGGTAATGTTAGAAGACATCTTGTCATAATGCAATAGCATCATGAAGACGAAAGGTGCAGCCGGTTTGAAGAGGTCGGCTTGGTCGGCATTCTCACCCGTGAGGTTGAGGTTCAGGTAGCTATGACAAAATTCTGTAAGCCTTGATATATTTGCTTTCAGTGGGAAAACCATCATCTTGACTCCCTCAAATTCAAATGGAGGAAGTAGTGGCATGGAGCCAAAGAGGGAGCTTCCAGCGGTTTCAATGTAAGGGGGGAGAGACACACTGCCCATGGAGGCCACCTTGCATTCTCGAATTATTTCCCAATTCTAGCAACGGGAGATGCATATGGCGGGTAAGGAAGGCTACTGAAGCAAGAGATCTTGCTCGATATTCGGAGCAAGTAGAGTTGAAACATCTTAAGGGCACCCCGAAAATTGTTAAGTGGACTTGATTTTGGCGGAATCATGGCTATCATTACTCAATCAGATATGATTGCAACAGTGGGCCAACGAGGTTTCTGGGATGAGCAACAAAGAGTTTCAAAACTCCAAGAGAAAAAGCCCGTTCTAAAGCGACTGTCTGAGTCGATTCCATGGGAATCATTTCGTCCCCTCCT
>JBIIRU010000047.1:0-12160 GCA_044341355.1 Cyanobium sp.
AATCCGCCGCTTCGCCGGCGATGGCGCCAGGGTCATCGTCCTTGCAGGCCATTACAAATTCGGCGCTTTCCTCACCGATTTTTTTGAGGATGCGATTATCGCCACCCGCCAGCAGGCTGTTGGTATAGCTATTGGCTTCGGGATTGTCCCTGCGCCCGATGATCAGCCGCGCCAGTTCGCTGCAGACATCCGCCGGTGGCGGCGGCGCCCCTGGGCCCCCTCCGCTGGCGAGCGGCCCTTCGGGCTTGAGGCCGTCGTCGTAGAAGCAGCTACGGGCGCCGGTATGGCATGCCCCCTCTCCCACCTGTTCAATACTGAGCAGCAGCACATCGGCATCACAGTCGTATCGCAATCCCTTGAGCTTTTGGTAGTGGCCGCTGCTGGCTCCCTTGTGCCATAGCTGCTGGCGTGAGCGGCTCCAGTAATGAACTTCAGAGCTGGCCAGGGTTTTCAGCAGGGCCTCGCGGTTCATCCAAGCCACCATCAGCACCGCACCATCGAGCCAGTCCTGGGCCACGGCGGGAATCAGACCGGCCTCATTGAACTTCAGAATTCCCAGCAATGGGTTCTCCTCGCAGCCCCCATCTGGGTCGACAGCTTGGTTGGGGGGCTGGGATGATGGCCAGGAGGAAGCCTCCACGTCGGGCACGTCCGTTTGCAGCGATCCTCTCCCATGCCCTCCCTTTCGGCCCATACCTGCAGCAAGAGCTTTAAAGATTTCCCCTGCAGCCACCGCCAGTGGCGCCACGCTGGCCATTGCCGTTTTTTGCACGGCTACAACCGCAGCTTCACCTTCTGGTTCCAGGCCGAAATTCTTGATGTCAACGGCTTTGTGGTCGATTTCTCCAGCTTGCGCCAACTAGAGCAGCGGCTAATCGATCAGTTCGACCACACGGTGCTGGTGAACAGCGATGATCCCCTGATGGACCAATGGCAGGCCCTGCACGACCAAGGAGCACTCGATTTGCGCGTCATGGACAACGTGGGCATGGAGGCCAGTGCCGCCCTGATCTGGGACTGGGCTAATGACCTGCTTTTGCGCCAGGAGGGGGGAAGGGCCTGCTGTTGGCGGGTGGAGGCCCGCGAAAATGAAAAGAACGCCGCTTGCTACACCGCCACCCCATCCTGGTATCCATCAAGCTCGCAATCATTGCGCCAGGAGCCCTGGCCTGCCCCCTGACCCCCGCGCCCATGCAGTCCCCTTCGCCCGCCGCTGATGCCTCGCCGCCCCAGGCGTTGACTGTGCGCCAGCAGCTGCTGCTGGCCGAGTTGGGGCGCAGTGACGATGAACTCTCCGGGCAGGAACTCCATGCTCGCCTGCGCCATGGTCCCGATGCCATGGGACTCGCCACCGTCTACCGCAACCTGCGGCACCTGCAACAACGGGGCCTGGTGCGCTCACGCCACCTTCCCAGCGGTGAAGCCCTTTTCGCCCCCACAGAGCGCGATCGGCACCATCTCACCTGTGTTGATTGTGGTTTCACCCTGCCGTTGGCCGACTGTCCAGTCCATGACCTCAAACTGCCCAGCACCCAACTGGAAGGTTTTGAACCGCTGTTCCATACCCTCGAATTCTTTGGCCTCTGTGCCCCCTGCCGGCAGCGCCAGCAGACCTCCTGAACCATGATCTGGTTCGAAATGGCGGTCGGCCCCTGCCTATCGTCGTTAGACCCGCTGCCGGCAGGCTTCGCTGCCGGCAGCTTCCCATTTCCAGCCGCCGATGACCCGCATCAGCCCAGGCACCAGGACCTCTGCCCCTGATGCCTTAGCCGCCCCCGTGGAACCCGTAAACCTTCCCCTGCCTGTCACCATTTTGACCGGGTTTTTAGGGGCGGGCAAAACTACACTTTTAAATCATATCCTCACCAATCAGCAGGGTGTCAAAACTGCTGTTTTGGTCAATGAGTTTGGCGAAATTGGCATTGATAACGACCTGATCGTTGCCACCGGCGATGACATGGTTGAATTGAGTAATGGTTGCATTTGTTGTACTATAAACGGCGAGTTGCTTGAGGCTGTCTATCGTCTGCTGGAGCGACCAGAAAAGTTGGATTATTTGGTGGTCGAAACCACTGGCTTGGCCGATCCCCTGCCGGTTGCCATGACTTTTCTGGGCAGTGATCTACGCGATCTGACCCGCCTCGATTCGATCATTACCCTGGTGGATGCTGAGAACTTCAACGAAGAGCTACTCCAGGGGGAGGTGGCCCGCGCCCAGATCGTTTATGGAGACATGCTTTTGCTTAATAAGTGCGACCTTGTCAGTGAGGAGCGGCTGCAGCAGCTCGAAAGCCAGTTGCGTGAGATCAAGACGGATGCCCGCATGCTTCGCTGCGTCAAAGGGGAGGTGCCGTTGCCGTTGTTGCTCAGCGTTGGCCTGTTTGAAAGTGACCGCGTGGCGGCGCAGCAACAGCATGACGATTGCGACCATGACCACGGCCATTGCGTCCATGAGGAAGGCGAGCCCCATGCTGGCCACGACCACGGCCATAACGTGCATCACGAGCACGAGCACGATCACCACGACCACGACCACGACCACCACGACCACGACCAGCACCCTGATCACCAGGCCATCGAAGGATTCACTTCCCTGTCGTTTAGCAGCGAAGGCCCCTTTGCCCTGCGCAAGTTCCAGAACTTTCTCGATAACCAGCTCCCCGCCACCGTTTTTCGTGCCAAGGGAATTCTCTGGTTCAACGAGAGCGAGCGCCGTCATGTTTTTCACCTCGCCGGCAAGCGGTTCTCCCTAGATGACAGCGATTGGAGCGGCCCGCGCAAAAACCAGCTCGTACTGATCGGCAAAGGTCTCGATCACGACCGTCTGCGCCAGCAGCTCCAGGCCTGTGTCGCCCGCGATGCCGGCAAGGGATTCGGCTGATCCCCAAACCCATGCCTGGAAAGCCAATGACCGCGCCAGGGCCCCTGATCCAGGCCCCTGATCCAGGCCGGAGGCACCAGCGGTTCGGCAGTTATGACTACCGCAGGGGCTGTTGGAAGGGTTAAAATTCATTACCCACCCCTGTAACCATGAGCGACCTTTTCTTTGCAGGCTTGGTGATTGTTGTCCTCGCTCTGGTGGTTTGGTTGGGTTTTGATTCCGATGATGACAACGGCGGCGGTGGTCTCATGCAACCCGCCTTGATTCCGATCCGAGTCCGGCAACGCTGAATTCAGCAACCAGCTAAGAACCCAGCGATAGCCTCAGAATCCATCGCCCATACCCAGCTCCGCCCAGATCCACCCTCTTCCCTCAACCCGCCCAGCCTCAACCAGCCCCCAGCGGTTGTCCCTCTAGGAGTTGGGGGGCAACCCGCATGCCGGGCTCACCGTTTGGAATCTCGAGCAGCCGCGAAGATCGGATCCGCGAGAGCAGCCGGGTGGTGGTGACTCGGGTGGTGCCAATCAACTCGGCGATACGTTCGTGGGTTAAGCGAAAGGGCAGGTCGCACCAGTCGCCGCAGCGACGTCCGAGTCGTTCCACCAGCAGGGCCAGCACGGCGTGGAGCCGTTGCTCGGCGCTGCCCAAATGGCGAATGCGCAGCAGTTGCAGGGTCCATTCGTTGACCGGGTCGTAGCCCTGGCCCTCAATGACTGTGGCGTCGCTGCGGAAGCACAGGGCGGTCAAGGCTTCGACGCAGACCCCCTCACTGCAAAGACGCTCGGTGCGCAGCTGGTCGCCAGCCTGCAGAAAAGCCAAGGTCATGCCCTGGGTTTCGGGGCAGGGGCAGTAGACCCGCGCTATGCCTTCGATCACCTCCAGACAGCCCCCGCCGTAGCCGGGTCCTGAACCAATCAGGACGCATTGGCCAGGATTAACGCGGATGCTGCTTGGGCTCACGGGAGGGTACGGGGGGAAGCGGCGCCAGGGGCGATGGCTGGGGTGCCAGCCGGCCTCTTGCGAATGACTCGCAACCTAAACAAGCTACCCGGCCTTTTGCAAGAGATTCGCATTAGCAATCGGGTCCAGGGGGCCGCGGCTGCCCCAGGATGGCCAAATCGCTTCGATATGGCAGAACAGGACCGCCGCCTAGCCTTGGCTGAACGGTTGGAGCGCTGGCTGCAAGCAGGGGCCGATGGCCCCACCGGAGGCGGTTGAGTTTTGTTAAGCTGGCTTCATGTTTCGGTTTGTGCCATGGGTGAGCTGATTGGTGTTGGAAATCCGGCTCTGGGCTCTGGTGCTTTTGTGCCAATGGTGATCGCTTTGATGGCGGTGGTTCTTTATGGCCTCTTCAGTGCTGGCCCCAAGAACGACGACGACGATTCCTCCCCAGGTGGCGGCCTGATGCAGCCAGTCTCCTGAATTCCATATCGATTCCTACAAAATTATACTATATTCTGCCCATCAACATGTTTTCTGTTGATGGGTTTTTTGCTGAATACGATAGTCTTTGGTCAGCTCTGGCTTTGTATAAAGGCCCTGGGAACAATAACTAGAAACAGCAGCCACCAAGCGGCAATGGCCGTGAATACCAAGGCGGTTATCCAAACTGTTTGCAGCAGCAACCAACTGCCGGTAATCGCTATCAATCCACTCAACAAAATGGTCCAGGGCTGACACCACCAGGGTTTTTGATCCCAAAGCGAAGTTGGCGGTTTGGCTTCCACGGCCCCATGGGTGCTCAGGGAGAAGCCGGTGTCAGCGGTGTTTTCAGCCGCCCCTGGGGTCAGGGACGACTGGTTGGCGTCCTTAGGGTTTGACAAGGGCGGCAGGAATGTTGGCAGTCCCCGGCTGGTAAACGGGACCTGCGTTGCTGCCCACCATTCGCAATTGCATCATCAAGGTGGATTCGGCCGTCTTGTACTGGGGATCCTTCGAGGTGCCCAAGTCCTCAATTTTGAGACGCTTGGCATCGTCCTCGGTGAGCTTGACGGAGACATCCGGGGCAATGCCGTGCTTGTGGATGTCGCGGTTGCTGGGGGTGAGGTACTTGGCGATGGTCACGGTCATGCCGGAGCCGTCGGAGAGGGGACGCACCGATTGGACCAATCCCTTGCCGAAGGTCTTTTGTCCCACCAGCAGGGCCCGTTTGTTGTCCTGCAGCGCCCCGGAAAGGATTTCGCTGGCACTGGCGGATCCCTCGTTGACCAACACCACCAATGGCTTGTTGGTGATGGCGTGGCCATTGGCCCGCTTGATGTCCTGAATGCCGTCGCGGGTTTTGGTGGAGACGATCACCCCTTCATTAAGCCATTGCCGCGCAATTTCGACACTGGCCACCAATAAACCGCCAGGGTTGCTGCGCAAATCCAACACATAGCCCTGCACTCCCTGTTGTTCCAGGTCCTTGAGGGCTGCCTGGGTGTCCTTGCTGGCGTTGGCATTGAATTGCTTCAGCCGCAGGTAACCAATCTTGGTCCCACTGGGGCTCACATTGACCCGGTGTTCCACCGCGTGGATTTCGATCAGTTCACGCTGTAGGGGCATCTCCAACAACTGGCCCTTGCGCCGCAAGGTCAGCTTCACACTGGTGCCGGCTTTACCGCGAATCAACTTGACCGCATCTTCGGTGCCCATCCCCTTGGTGTTTTGGCCGTCGATCGAGACGATCACATCCCTCGGCTGGACGCCAGCGCGGGAGGCAGGAGAACCTTCAATCGGGGCGATGACTACCAGTTCCTTTGTTTCTTTGTCCACAGTTAGCTGGATGCCCACCCCGGAGAGCTCTCCCGAGGTGTCAATTTGCATTTCCTTGAATTCCCGGGGATCAAGAAAACGGGTATAGGGATCATCCAGGGTAGCCAGCATGCTTCGGATACCCTCATAGGCATCTTTATTGCCTTGATAGCTACGCTTCAGCAAATCACGGCGCATTACTCGCCATTTCTCTTGGTCGTATTTTCCGGTGGTATCGAGATAATCTCGGAAGACGATTTGCCAGGCCTGGTCCATGACCTCCTTGGGGCTATCGGCAATAGTCACCGCCGGCGCGGTTGGAGCCAAAGCCATTTCTCGGGCCAGTACGGCGGTGGTGGCGCAGGCACCGAGTCCAACAAGCACCAACAAACCGGTGCGTCCACTCCACATGGGAGCCTCTTGGTGTGATCGTTCCTACAACGTAGCGCCGGGGCTTACCTGCAAAGGGGGTCTCAAGGGTCAACCCAACGGCCGTCCTCGCGGATCAGGGAAATCAGCGCTTCTACCCCTTCGGCTTCGCTGACGCGGCGAATCTCCTCGCGACCGCGGTAAAGCGAGATGGTGCCTGGGGTTTTGCCGACATAGCCGTAGTCGGCGTCGGCCATCTCGCCGGGTCCGTTGACGATGCAGCCCATCACGGCGATATCCAGGCCAGTGAGGTGGGCGGTGGCGCTGCGCACCCGATGCAGCACCTCTTCGAGGTTGAACAGGGTGCGGCCGCAGCTGGGGCAGGCCACGTATTCCACCATGGTTTTGCGTAGGCCAAGGGCCTGCAAAATCGAGTAGCAGACCGGGATTTCCTTCTCTGGTGCCTCGGTGAGCGAAACTCGGATCGTGTCGCCCAGGCCCTCCGAGAGCAGGGTGGCAATGCCGGCGGTACTTTTGATGCGGCCGTAGTCACCGTCGCCGGCTTCGGTGACACCCAGGTGCAGGGGGTACGGAAATCCTTCGGCATCCATGCGGTCGGCCATCATCCGGTAGGCGGCCAGCATCACCGGGGCCCGGGAGGCCTTCATCGACACCACGATGTTGTGGAAATCGAGCCGGTCACAGAGGCGGATGAATTCGAGGGCCGATTGCACCATCCCCAGGGGCGTGTCGCCGTAGGTGAACAGCATGCGTTCGGCCAGGGAGCCATGGTTGACGCCGATGCGCAGGGCCTTGTCCTGCTCCTTGAGCAGGCTCACCAGGGGCTCGAAGGTGGTGGCAATTCGCTCGCCGATGGCGGCGAATTCCTCGGGGCTGAATTCGCTGCGGCCCGGATCGGGTTTGTCGAATACGAACAGACCGGGGTTGATCCGCACCTTGTCGACATGCTGGGCCACCTCCAGGGCGATCTTCATGCCGTTGTGGTGCACATCGGCCACCAGGGGCACCGGGCGGTAGCTGTCCTCCAGGCGCCTGCGGATCTCCCCCACCGCCTTGGCATGGGCCAGGGAGGGCACCGTGAGCCGCACGATCTCGCAGCCGGCCTCATGCAGGCGGCGGATGCCGGCGGTGGCCCCTTCGATGTCGAGGGTGTCCTCATTAATCATTGATTGCACCACCACCGGGTGGTCGCTGCCGACCCAAACATCTCCGACCCGCACGCTGCGGGTTTTGCGGCGGCTGATGGTGGTGGCGTAGCGGGGGTTATCGGCCCAGGGGGTGCTGGTGGTGGCACCGGCCGGCGGGACGGCTTCGGCGGTCTCGGCCGGGGCAGCGTCAGGGCGGGACGGGGCGGCAGTCATCGCGGGGGGCGGCGCGTGGCCAAAGCCTGTCACAAAGGCTGGAGAATTGGTGTGGGATGGCGGGGTGGCGGCGAAAAATTGGATGCCAGGGCGGCTCAGCATCAACCGCTGGGGGCACCTTGGAAACAACGAACCTATGATCAAAACCTATGATCAAAAAATCTTGAGCTTTAGGCTTGCGCCATGGGCCCGAGAGCCGTCATCCCTTCGATCCAGCCAGGTCGGCGCGGCTACGGACCTCGCCATGCTCGTTTCAGTGTGGCTGAATTTCATCGGCTTTGCGATCAGCTGCCCGAGCGGAGGTTTGAACTGATTGATGGGGAAGTTCTGGAGGTGATCGCCAAGGGGAGCCGACACACAGCGGTTGTTCATCGGCTGGCGCGGGCCCTGACTCCCCTGCTGGCGAGCCCCCAGGACGGGGAGTCTCTGTTGTGCGGCCATGAACTGCGCATCGAGGCACCCTTGGATCTGGGGGAGCATCAGGAGCCGGAGCCCGACCTGGCGGTGGTGACGGCCCGCTCCGATGCCTGGCTCGAAGCCCACCCGACCGCCGCCGATACCTTGCTGGTGATTGAAGTTGCCGATGCCAGCCTGGCCTATGACCTCGATACGAAATTAAGGCTTTATCAACAGGCCGGGATCGCAAATTACTGGGTGGTGGATGTGCGTGAGCCCATGGCTTTCTTCCTGTTGCAGGGCAAGAGCGATGCGTCCCTGCTGGCGGCGTTGCGCGAGCCGGTGGAGGCCCTGGTGACTGAGTTGCGGGGGTAGGGGGTGACGATCGGCTTGCCTTCAATGGAGAAGATGGCAATGGTCTTTGGCAATTGCTCTACACCGATAACGCTGGTGGTGACTGACCCGCTGAGCGTCAATAGCTGGAGTCTCACGGTGATGAATGAGGTGCCCGGGCCTCTGCCTGTTCTGGGAGCCGCGGCAGCCTTTGGCTATAGCCGCCGCATTCGGCGTCGCCATGCAACCAGCCGTGGCAGGGCGGACCAGTCGGGGAGATCGGGGCGCTCCGCCCAAAGACCGCTGCCCTGACGCAACCGGGCCAGGCGCCCCTGGGGCTGCTGCTGGAGGAAGGCTTCGATAAGCTCGCAGATCAGGACGCTCTGGCTGCGGCCTCTCTAAACGGCCAGGGCCTGCAATCCCTGGCAATCTGCCTTAAAGAGATAGATTTGCGTGCGCTACATCGCGCCTTGGAGTGACTTTTACTATATGCATATTACAACCGCCCAGCCGAAACTTTACCCCACCCAGCGCACCGTTTCGCCGTAGCCCACCAAAGTGCGATCTGCCGTCAGCAGGCCCAGCCGCTCCTGGGCTGCCTGGGCCACCAGCAACCGGTCAAAGGGGTCGCAGTGGATCCAGGGAAGGTGTTGCACCGCCAGCACATGCTCGACCTGTATAGGTAGTTCGCGGAAACCCTCCTGCAGCAACCCCATGCGCAGGGCGTGCGGGTTGACCTGTAAATCGCCACGACCTAGGGAAGCCTTGATGGCCACCTCCCAGAGGCTGACCACGCTGAAGACCAGAGGCCGCTCGTAACTTTCTAGTTGGGTTTTTGCTGCCGCAGGGAGTTGCTCAGGCATGGAGGCCAACCAGAGCAGCAGGTGGGTATCCACCAGCAGGCCCTCAGGCGCAGCTGCCATAGAACATCTCGTCAATCTCAGCTTTGAAATCGGCCTTGAGATCGGTCGTGAGGATGGCCTGGCCCCGCAGGAAGCCGCCCCGGCGCGGCGCGGGCTTGGTATCAATCGGGACTAGCCGCACCAAAGGCTTGCCGGCGCGGACGATCACCATCTCCTCACCGGCCAGGGCCTGGTCGACATAACCGGAAAGGTGGGTTTTGGCGTTGTGGAGGTTGACCTGCATCGCCGGGATCCCACTAGCTTGGTCCAGGTTATTGCTAAGTCCAGAGGTCTGGTGGAGAAGCGGCCAAGGCAACGCCAGTTGGAGTTGAGCCTAAAGGCCCGGTGCATTGAATGGCCAGGTGCGCCGCATGGATGCAGGAGCTACTGGTACTCGCCTCCTTGGAGCAGCCCATTGGCACGCTATGGGTAGCGTGGTGTTGGGGTGGTTTGAGGACACGAATCGGAGATAGGGATGCCGATCTAAGCCGGGTTGATTGTTGATTAAGGCGCCCAGCGGCCCCGTCCTTACATGTAAGGGAAGGACTTTGGTACTAGGTACGCCGATTGTGTTCCTGGCGAGCCGCCAACGCCATCGCGGCCCCTTGCCTCCGCTGGCTGCGCCCATCTGTGAACCCGCGGACCGAAGACACCACCTCGTCGCTTTCCCCCGGCAACGCCTGAAGGGCCGCCCGTGCTCCACGGGATCCGTGTACTCTGAGTTCATGGCCAACCTCACGCTTGCCATTGACGATGCCCTGCTGCAGCGGGCTCGGGAAGCGGCGCTGCGGCAGCACACCACGGTGAACGCCTTGGTGCGCGATTTCCTCGGCCGCTTTGTGGAGGCCCGTAGTCGCCGGCTGGAAGCTCTGGAACAATTCGAAGCTGTTGCCGCCGGCAGCGATAGTGCCAGCCGGGAATCCTGGGGCCGCGAGTCGCTGCACGACCGTTCCTGATGCGGGTGTTCATTGACACCAACCTCTGGGCCTACCGCCTCGATCGGCGCGAAGCCGTGAAATCCGAGCGGGTGCGTAAGTGGCTGGCGGAAGTGATTGCCGACCATGAGGTGGTGATCAGCACCCAGGTGTTGATCGAGTTGCGTTCGGTGGCCAGCCGCAAACTGCAACCCCCTTTGGGTGATCAGCAGATCACCGCTCTGCTGCAGGCCCTGGCCGGCTTTGAGGTATTGGGCATCGACGCCAATCTGATCCTCGATGCACACCAGCTGGCGATCCGTGAGCAGCTCAGCTGGTTCGATGCCCTGATCGCCGAAGCTGCGATCCGTAGCCGCTGCTCCCTTCTTTTTTCCGAGGATTTCAGCCACGGGCGCAGGATTGCGGGCCTGGAGGTGGTGAATCCCCTGCTGGGCTGAGACTGGCTGAGCTAGCAACAAACGACAGTCACGGCTGGTTGTCGCCGCCGCTTTGCGAGCAAGGGCGTTACCTGACAGCCTCCTCAAGGCGGCCCAACTGCACACTACCGGTAGCGTGGTGTTAGGGGCAGTGGCGTATGCCTATCTAAAGCAAGGATCACTCCCCCAGCCGCTGTCGCACCGTCACCAGATCGGCCCGGGTCAACCAGCGCGGCGATCCCTCCGCCTCCGAGGGATTGCGTAATAAATAGGAGGGATGCAGCAGGGGCATCAGGGCAATGCCTCCCTCTCCCTGCTCGGGCCACCGCAGCGGCGATCGGGGGCTTGGCGGTGGCTGGTCTGCCCCTTGGCTGGCTTCCAGGTGTAACCATTGGCCCCGCAGCTTGGTGATGCCCCCCCTGATCCCCAGCAGCGCCTCCAGGGCCGTGGCCCCCACTAGCAGCACCAGCTGGGGCCGCACCAGGGTGATCTGGCGCTCCAGCCAGGGCCGGCAGGCCTCGATTTCGGTGCGGCTGGGCTTGCGATTGCCTGGGGGCCGGCACTTGATCACGTTGGCGATGTAGAGATCCCGCTCGCTGTCGAGGCCCGCCGCCGCCAGCATCGCTTCCAGCAAGCGGCCCGAGCGGCCGACAAAGGGCTGGCCGCAGGCCTCTTCTTCGGCGCCGGGGGCCTCCCCCACCAGCAGCAGCCGGGCGTTGGGGTTGCCCCGGCCCACCACCACCTGCTGACGGGTGGCAGCCAGGCCGCAGCGTCGACAGGCGCCGCATGCGGCGGCCAGGGACTCGGCTTGGAGCTGCTCGCCCGGGCGGGCTGGGTCATCGGGAGCGGTCACAGGGTCTAGGGATAGGGCCTGTGGGCTGCGGATTCTGCGCTGCCGCGGTCGTTGGCAGCTTCCGGCCAGGCCGGGGATTCCAGATCGCCTGGATTGAGATCGGAGGCCGCCCAGATGTCGGTGCTGGCCACGTCATAGCCGGCGGCCTGGGCAATGGCGGCCACGCTGGCGACGTCATCGGCCTGGCTCAAGGCCGCCTGCAACGTGCCATCGATCTGGGCCTCGGCCAGAAATGCCGAAAGTTCGCCGTGGGGGTCCTGCCAAATCAGCGGCAGATCCTCCAGCTGATCCGGTTCCAGCTCGGAGGCCGCCCATAGTTCTGCGGCCGTCAGGGGATAGCCCGCCGCCCGGGCGATGGCGGCCACGGTCTCGCCATCGGGCGCCTGGATCAGGGCCTCCTGATACCAGGGATCCAGCGCGACCTGGTGCAGAAATGCCGTCAGGGACTGGTGGGGATCCAGCCACACCTGGGGCGCCTCCAGCAGCATCTCTGGCTGTAGATCCGATTCAGCCCACAGGTCGGCGGCGCTGACCGTGAAGCCGGCCCCCCTGGCGATCGTCGCCACCGCCTCCACATCGCTGGCCTGGGAGAGGGCCTGCAGCAGGTCCGCGTCGGACTGGGCCCGCTGCACAAAGGCGCTCAGCTGCTCCTGGGACATGGGGGATCGGCGGGCACGTCGACCCCTAGCAAAACACCCCCAACCCGCCCCGCGCCCTCCCGTGGGCGGCACCCCAGTCAAGAGGTAGTGCAGGATGGCCCATTACGACACCCGCTCCCGCCCTGATGTCGGCGCCGCTGAAGCTGTCTGCCCGGGCCGAGGGGCTGCAGCCTTCTCTCACCCTCGCCATCGCCGCCCAGGCGAATCAGCTCCGCTTGGCTGGGGAGGACATCTGCAGCCTTTCGGCGGGGGAACCGGACTTTGATACTCCGGCCTTCATTCGACAGGCCGCTGCCGC
>JBIIRU010000296.1:0-3534 GCA_044341355.1 Cyanobium sp.
CTGTTGCGGGTGCTGCGCCCCGGTGGCCAGTTGATCATTGCTTTTTCCAACCGCATGTTCTTCCAAAAGGCCCCCCGCGTCTGGACCGATGGCAGCGACCGGGATCGCCTCGCCCTGGTAGCCAAGGTGCTGATGGCCCAAGGATGGCCCAAGCCCCAACTGATCGCCGAGGTCACCCGGGCGGAGGGACCGCTGGGCTGGCTGGGCGGCCAGGGGGATCCCTTTTTTGCCGTGATCGCCACCAAGCCGGAGGACTAGGCCTGGAAGAGATCAATTTGCCACGCTTAACAGTTCGTCACACTAGGCTGGGGCGAAAGGGATCTCCCATGAACGATTTTCTGGCCGTCATCTATCTGATCTGTTTTGCGGCCATTGCCGGCGGCGCCTTTGCCTTGATGACCCAGAGCCTGCGAGGGGCCTCCCAGCCACTGCGGCCTAGCCGCCATCCGGAAGCGCCGCAAGCCGGTGAACCCGTGATGTACGTCGACCTCAATCGCGAGCGACTGGAAGATCTGTATCAAAAGGTGTCGTAGGCGTTTTGCCCGCCGGCACCACCCTCATGCCAATCGGCGCAGGGCAATCATGGCCAGCATGATCTGCTGAAAATCAGCCCCGCCAAACAGCTAAATGGAGGGCGAGCGATTCGGGGCTGCAACGCAGAAATGCTTTCCAGATTTGCAGACTTAACTCTATTCACCTTGGCTTGATGATGAGCAGCTCTGCTGACTCTGTGCCCGGCAAGGGCTCTAATGTTGGAAGTTTGTCAATCTAACTGCGGTAGAAAAGTTGCCAACTCAGTTTGACCATAGCGAGCTGGCAGCCTTAATCGATGCAGCTGACCTGGGTGCCTTCTGTCAAAGCCATCCAAGCCTTGCTTCTCAAAATATGGGTCGCCTGAGATTCGAACTCAGGACCAATCGGTTAAAAGCCGAATGCTCTACCGCTGAGCTAGCGACCCGTTTGCCGCCGTTTGCCGGACCAATGGAGCCCTGAACCAACGGGACTGAGCGACGGTATCACCCGGCACGAACACCCACAATGGTTCAAGCCCTGCGCATCTGCTGTTCATGCCCGAAACTGCTGACGACGTGGGGTTCCTGGGGGCGGTCGATGCCGATAGCCAGTCCAAGGAGGTCCCCTGGTCCGACCCTTGCATCGACCCTGAGGCGTGGGTAGCGGCGTCGGCGGTGGTGATCGGCGATGTTTACCTCGCCGCCGGTGCCAGTCTTTGGCCCACGGCCGTCGCCCGGGGAGATGTGGCGCCGATTGTGATTGGCGAGGGCAGCAATGTTCAAGATGGGGCCGTTCTGCATGGAGATCCGGGTCAGCCCGTCACCATCGGCAGCGATGTCACCATCGGCCATAGGGCCGTGATCCATGGCGCGACCTTGGGTGATGGTTGTTTGATTGGCATCGGCTCGATCGTGCTCAACGGGGTTTCTGTGGGTGCCGGCGCCTTGGTGGGGGCGGGTTCGGTCGTGACCCGGGACGTGCCCGCAGGTGCCCTGGTGATGGGAGCCCCTGCAGAGATCCGCCGCCAGTTGAGTGCTGAGGCCATTGAGCAGCAGCGTCAGCATGCCCGTCGTTACCGCCAACTGGCGCGTGCCCACGCAGGCCTTGGGGGCGGCACCGGTTTTTGAAGGGCTCTCATGCCATCCGCCTTTGGATAGAATATCGATATCTGAATTTTTGATGGCATGGACCTGAGGCTGCTTCTGGTTGTTGCTCCCATCCTTCTGGCTGCCTCCTGGGCCGTGTTCCACATCGGACGGGCAGCTGTAGGTCAGCTGCAGCTGTTCATCAAACGCGCCCAGGCTTGACGGTCCATGTGCTCGGTGCTGGCCTGGCTGGCACCGAAGCGGCCTGGCAGATCGCCTCGGCTGGAATTCCGGTTCGGCTGGTGGAGATGCGGCCCGTGCGCCGTTCTCCAGCCCACCACAGCGAGGAGTTTGCCGAGCTGGTCTGCAGTAACAGCTTTGGCGCCCTCTCATCCGATCGGGCAGCTGGCCTTCTCCAGCAAGAGCTGCGCCAACTCGGTTCCGTGGTAATCCACACCGCCGATCAGCACGCCGTTCCCGCAGGTGGAGCCTTGGCGGTCGACCGTGGCCGTTTCAGTGCAGCCCTCACCGCTGCCCTAGAAGGCCATCCCTTGATAACCGTCGAACGGCGCGAGCAAACCGAGTTGCCACCGGCCGATTCGATCACCGTGCTGGCTACTGGGCCCCTCACCTCAGATTCCTTGGCCGACCAGCTGCGGGCCTTTACCGGTCGTGACGAATGCCATTTTTTTGATGCCGCCAGTCCGATTGTGGCTGGAGAAAGTATCGATCTCAATTTGGCCTTTCGTGCCAGTCGCTACGACAAGGGTGATGCCGACTACATCAATTGCCCTATGGATCGTCAGCAATACCTCACGTTTCGTGATGCTTTGCTGACGGCGGAGCAAGCGGCACTCAAGGATTTCGAACAAGAATCGGCTTGCTTCTTCGAAGGCTGCCTGCCCATCGAAGAGCTGGCCAGGCGCGGAGAAGAGACGATGCGCTACGGCCCCCTCAAGCCCATTGGTCTCTGGGATCCCCGTTGGGGTGACGTGACAGACAGGGATGTGAGGCGTGCCAAAAGGGCCCATGCCGTGGTGCAGTTACGTCAGGAAGATCTGGACGGCCGCCTCTGGAACCTGGTGGGCTTCCAGACCAACCTGAAGTGGTCCGAACAGAAGCGGGTGTTGCGAATGATCCCAGGCCTGGCCGATGCCGAATTCGTTCGCTTTGGGGTCATGCACCGCAATACCTTCCTCGAATCCCCCCAGCTCCTTGCTGCCACCTTGCAGTTTCGCCGCCGTCCCAGCCTGTTGGCGGCGGGCCAGATCACCGGTACGGAAGGGTATGCGGCTGCGGTGGCAGGGGGCTGGTTGGCCGGAACCAATGCGGCCCGGTTGACCCAGGGCAGGGAACCATTGACATTGCCTCCGACCACCATGGCGGGTGCCTTGGTGCACTTCATCAGCACCCCACCGCCTGGCGACGCTTCAGCTGCCAAAGGACGCTTTCAGCCCATGCCGCCTAATTTCGGATTATTACCGGAGCTGTCCTGCCGGATTCGCGACAAGCGGCAGCGCTATGGCGCCTATCGCGACCGTGCCTTGGCGGATTTGGCCGAGCGACTGGGCAGGGAACCTCTGGCCGCCTAAGCCAAATGACAGGCGGGGGTCTCGGGGTAGAGATTTCGCAAATTATTAAGATTGCCCGTTGGCCGTTTTCGGGCGGTGATGTCAAAAAACGAACAACTAAATGTGAAGACTTGAGCCGCAGAGGCGATATTCCCGATATACATTTATTGAAGACTGGACTCCTCTCAGGGAGTAACCTTCTTTTCCCCACCATTTTTTTTGAAACGGGCTGTTCTTCAACAGGCATGAAAAACCACTTTCTCCCGGTTCTGGCCACCGGCCGAACATTCCGAGCGGCTTCGAGAACGGTTCTCGCTGCCCTCGCCGCCTTGGTCTTCTCCTGCGGCTTGCTGGTTCACGCCCCC
>JBIIRU010000297.1:0-3532 GCA_044341355.1 Cyanobium sp.
TCTTTCACGCCCCGCCACTTCATGCAATAGTGCTGAGCCTTTAGCAGTATGGCCAGGCCCTGAGGTTTGCACAGTTCTTCAATCTCATTGGCGAGGATAATCACAGCCTCTTCTTGAATGTGGGGCCGGGAAAAGACCCAATCAGCGATTCGAGAAAATTTGGAGATGCCGATGACCCGCTCGCCGGGCTTGATTCCTATCCAGCAATTTCCCATAATGGGCACAAGGTGATGGGAACAGGCGGAGCGGACGCTGATGGGGCCAACGGTATAAATCTCATCCAGGTCCTTAACGTTTGGAAAACTAGCCACCTTGGGCTGGGGTAAGTAACGACCCTTGAACACTTCTTGTAGATACATCCGAGCCACGCGCTCGGCAGTTTCTTCCGTATTGTGATCGTTATCGATATCGATCACAAGACTTTTTAACATCTCACGTACTTTCCCAGCAACTTCAATCTCAAGATGCTCAAGTTCTCCGGCCTCGAGGTATTCGGAAATATTGTCATTGGCAAGAAATGGAACCCCTTGCTGCTGAAGGCGATTCTTGATTCTCTGGCTGACCGGAATCAGCAAGGAGTCTGAATTCTCTTGCCGGCTGGACGGGTTGGAGGGGAGCGTCGATGTCATGGGTTTTAGCGGAAATGGCCGGCTGCAGACATAGACATTGATTTATGTCTTGATCTAGGGCAGTTAGGCCAAAAGAGAAATGGCTTGAGAGTGCCAGGTCATTGCAAAGCATGGCACGTCTTCGCAAGAAATGTGGTTGTCCAAAAGAGGCTGGGTGGAGGGGTGTCCGAACCAGGGCCCATGCCGGCCCGTTGCAGTCTAGGAGCCCAGCGGATCGTCAGCCCCCACCCCTTCGATGAAGCGACCGATGGCCCGATACTTGCGATAGCGCTCAGCAACGAGTTTGGCAACGGGCAGGGCCAATAACTCGGACAACTGCAGAGCAAGGGCTGCTTTCAGTGATTCGGCCGCCTGGAGAGGCGCCCAGTGGTTGCCTCCGCAGGGTTCATTAAGAACGGCATCAATCAAACCAAGACGCAAAAGATCGGCCGCTGTAATCCTCAAGGCTTCGGCGGCAACGGGGGCCTTGGCCGCATCACGCCAGAGAATCGAAGCACAGGCCTCAGGACTGGCCACGGTATAAACGCTGTGCTCAAACATCAGCAGGCGATCGGCCACACCAATGCCGAGGGCGCCACCGGAGCCTCCCTCGCCAATCACCGTGGCAATGATCGGCACCTCCAGCCGGAACATCTCCCTGAGGTTGACGGCAATGGCCTCTCCCTGACCCTGTTCTTCCGCCAGGACACCTGCATAGGCCCCAGGCGTATCGATGAAAGTAAGAATGGGTAAGCGGAAACGGTCGGCGTGCTCCATCAGCCTCAGGGCTTTGCGATAGCCACCAGGCGAGGCCATTCCAAAATTGCGAGCCACGTTTTCCTTTGTATCCCTTCCCTTTTGGTGACCCAGCATCACCACGGGCTGGTCACCGATACGGCCGAGGCCGCCGACGAGAGCCCGGTCATCGGAACCACAGCGATCACCGTGCAACTCGATCCAGGAATCGCTGATCAGCTGGATGTAATCGAGGCAACTGGGGCGTTGGGGGTGGCGGGCCACCTGAATTTTTTGAGCCGGGGTCAGATGGCTGAAGATTTCCTCGCGGCGACGGGCTGCCAGGGTTTCGAGCTGCAGGATCTGCTGGCTGACATCCACTTCTGAATCCCTGGCCAACTGACGGATCTGCTCGATCTGCCCCTCCAGCTCGACCAGCGGTTTCTCAAATTCCAGCAGGGCGCGACGGGCCATGGGATCAAAAGGTAGCAAGGGCACTCGGGAAATGCAGCCCTAGACGTTGACAAGGCGGGCGAGGGGCCGTTCCTCCAGCCCCAGGGGTTGGAAACCATGGCGAACGGAAGCGGCCCCGATCCACTCCATGCGCTCCAAGCTGATGTTGTTGCGACCCCAGCTGAAATTCGTGAGGTGGTCTTCGAAATCCAGGAGCATGGCCTCGGCGAAACAGGCGAACATCTGGCGCTGGGGATTGGTCATCTCAGCAACCGCCATCATCTGCCAGCCGATATCACTGCCAAATTCGACGATGCCGCCCTTGACGATATGAACCCCCTCGCAAGCCACCTTGCTGTCAAGGTTCTTGGGATAGCCCCCATCCAACATCAAGCAGGGACGGTGTAGCCGTTCCCCGTCGATGCTGAGGGTCTGGGGCAGACTCGCCACCCAGACCACGACATCGGCTTGGGTCAATGCCTCCTCCAAGGCAAGAATGCGCCCTCCTCCGAGTTGAAGTTGCAGAGCCTCAAGGGGGGCTTGCTGGCGGGCCACAAGCAACAATTCTGCCACGCCTGTTCGCTGGCTCAACCAGCTGCAGACCGCACTACCGATGTCACCCGTGGCCCCGACCACCGCTACGGTCGCCTTGGCCAAATCAATGCCAATGCTGGGGGCGATGGTCTCGACCTGACGACAAATAACCCAAGCCGTATGGGTGTTGCCGGTGGTGAAACGCTGCCAGTCGAGGGTGGTATTGCGAATGTGCTGCTGTTGCAACAGGTTGAAATTCTCGAAAATGATCGAGGTGAACCCCCCCAAAGCGGTGATATCGAGGCCACTTTTCTGGGCCAGTTCCATGGCATTGAGGACCTTGCGGCGGGCGGTTTTAAAGCGCCCGAGCATTTCAGGAACAAATACCGAGTCGATATAGGCCCCCTCAATTTGCTTGCCCGTCGGGCTGGTCACCGTGATGCGTTCGACCAGTTGGGGTGGGGCGCTGCACCACATGTCCAGATCGCCTCTGGCGTACTCCTCATAGCCAAGCAAGCGGGCCTTGGTGCGAGCCTCTTCAAGGTTGGTGGAGTGACCGATGAGGCCGAACATGGGCAGTTTTGAAGGGTGTGGCGGCTGGCGAAAGGAGAACTGTTGCCAGCCGTTCATCCTTGCATGGGGGGTTAGTTAAGAGGGGCTCAACCCACCAAGGCGGCTGCAGCCAGGCGGGCGATCTCTTTGGAGCTAAAGCCAATTTGGGTGAGGGAATCTTGGTAGGCAATTAAAAAATCTTCGATTAAATCTTCCTTGGCCATGCCCAAAGCGGCAGCATCGGCGGCGACCCGATCCAACATGCGACGCACGTGGGGCAGATTGGCGCGGTTGGCGGCCTGCAGTTCCTCACGGCACTCGTGCAGATGGGCTTTTAGCCACTCTTGGCCGTAGTTGAGGTGGGTGTATTCGTCTTGAACAACAGCTTCGGTGATTTTACGGGCAAAGGGATCGGATACGGGAATGTAAATGTGATAAGCGGATATGGCGAAGGCCTCGATTAGTAGTGATTGAATAAGTAGGCAAGTCACTACTTTGCCCTCGGCCAGAGCTTCCTGAAAGTTATCTCGTAATGGCGTAAAGAATTCCCGGGCAAAGTCCATATCGGCTTTAACCCCCAGATTGGCGCCACAAGCGGTGAAACCCTTGAGGTGCTTCATCTCCATGCGGGCCAGTCGGCCCAGCTCCTC
>JBIIRU010000048.1:0-12118 GCA_044341355.1 Cyanobium sp.
CATCACGGTCGAACCGGAACACATTGAAAAAGGTAAGGATCTGGCCTTGAAAACCCTGGATCAGGTCGATGGCCTGCGGGCCAAGCTGCAGGGGCGCCTGGAGGAGGAATTGGCCAAGGCAGAGATACGCTGGGGCAGCACCGAGCAGCCCAGCGATCAGTTTCTGCAGCTGCGCCAGGCTGCCCAAAAAATCGCCGACCAACTCAGCCAAGTGGAGGAGATGGAGGAAAAGCTAGAGAGGTTGCTGGAGGGCAAAGAAAAGCATCAGGCGAATCCTTACACCGAATAAGTCCCCTTAGCAGCTTGTAAGATTAATCCTGGCTCGATAGCTACTGGGTAGCGGTGGTTATCCACCTCGACTTGAACCAACCCTGAGGGCATAGGGCGTAGGAAGAGGATGGTATGATGTGATATCAATTAATATGTGGATGGCAAAATTCGCTTCTCTCATTGCCGTGGGCCCCAGGGGAAAAATTCTGGAGCTGAGATTATGAAGTTCGCCAAGCAAATATTCATCAGCTACGCTCATATCGACAACCAGCCGCTGTCCCCAGAGCAGCAAGGTTGGATCACGCGCTTTCACCAAACTCTCCAGGGTCTTCTCGACATGAGGCTGGGTCGGGATGCCGCAATCTGGAGGGACGACAAACTCAGTGGCAATGATGTTTTTGCTGATGAAATCGTCCAGCAGTTCAAGGACGTTGCCCTGTTCATTTCCATCCTCACTCCACGCTACATAAATTCTGATTGGTGCACCCGCGAAGCGCGCCTATTCTGCCAGGAAGCCGAAAGAAATGCCGGCCTTGTTGTGGAAAATAATTCGCGGGTGCTCAAGGTAATCAAGACTCCAGTTGATAGCCTTGCCGCCTTGCCAGATATCTTCAAGTCTGTGCTTGGGTACGACTTCTATACTTTGGCAGAGGGAAAACCCCTGGAATTAGATCCAGAGTATGGCGCAAAGTTTAAAGAAGACTATCAACAAAAGGTGGCCCTTCTCGCCTGGGATGCCGCCGCACTAATCCGTACCCTCGAAGCTGAAGTCCCCAGCGGAGCTCAGGATCCAGTTGCCTCGGCAAGCGCGAAGCCAAAGATTTATCTTGCCGAATGCAGTGCCGATCGGCGCGACACCAGGGAAAAGCTGATCGCCGACCTGAAGTTGAACGGCTACGCCGTGCTGCCGGATCAGCCGCTGCCATTGGACGACGAGGCTTCCTATCGCGAAGCGGCAGCGGCCCTGCTGGAGGCCTCCAGCCTGTCGGTCCATCTGGTGGGTGCAACTCCCGGTGCCACCCCCGATGGCCCCAGTCAGAAATCGATCGGCATGCTGCAAAACGAATTGGCGGCAAAGGCCAGCCAGGCGGGCAGCCTGCAGCGGGTGATCTGGCTGCCGGCAAACACCAGCTCGGCGAATGGCCAGCACCAGGCCTTCATCGAGGCGCTGCACCAAGATGCCGAAGCCCAGGCCGGAGCGGAACTGATCACGGGCGGCCTGGAGGAGTTGAAGAGCACGATCTACAGAAAGTTGAAGCTGATCGAGCAGGCTTCTGCTGCCCAGGGTGAGCAAACGGCGCCTCCCGAGGGTGAAGGGGGAAAACTGGTGTATGTGGTTTGCGACGAAAAAGACCGCAAGCAAACGGTTCCCTTGCGCAAATGGCTGATCGAGCAGGGGGTGGCGGTGAAGCTGCCCCTTTTCGCTGGCGAGGCGACTGCGGTGCGCGAGGCCAAGGAACAATTGCTGGCCACCTGTGATGCCGTGCTGGTGTTCTATGGAGCGGGGGATGAGGCCTGGAAAAATGCTATTGACTCCGACCACCGCAAGATCAGGGCCTACCGCGGCACCCGGCCCCTGCCCGCCAGATATACCTATTTGGCCGAGCCGCTCACGGACCATAAACAGGACATGATTGATATGGAGGAACCCGCCCTGATCAACGGGCTGGCTGGATTTGAGGCAGAAGCCATGAAAGGTTTCCTGCAGGCCATCAGTAGCCAGGAGCTGGCTGAATGAAGCCAGCAGCGGCCACGGCGATCACCAATCCCTTTCCGGGGCTGCGGCCCTTTTGGGAAGAGGAGGAGCACCTGTTCTTCGGCCGGGAACTTCAGGTGGATGCCATGGTCGACAAGCTGGCCCAGCGGCGTTTCCTGGCGGTTGTCGGCACCTCGGGAAGCGGTAAATCTTCGTTGGTGAACTGCGGTCTGCGGCCTGCCCTGCACCAGGGCAGGATGACCAGCGCCGGCACCAGCTGGCGCATGGCCCAGTTCCGCCCCGGCAACCACCCGCTGGCGGCGCTGGCCCAGGCCCTTGCCGAAGACGGAGTGCTGTTCAGCAACTTCGAGGAGCGGGGCCTGCCGCTGCTGGAGATCATCGACACCACCCTGCGGCTGAGCAAGCGGAGGTTGATCGACATCTACGAGCAGGCGGCCCTGGCAAAGGACGTGAATCTGCTGGTGGTGGTGGATCAGTTCGAGGAACTGTTTCGCTACCGACAGCTGGCCGATGCCCCCCGGGCCGGTGGCTCCCAGGCGGATGGCCTGGGGGCGGATGGCCATGGCTTCAGCGAAGAGGCCACCGCCTTCATGAAGTTATTGCTGGAGCTGCAGGAGCAGCAGGATTGCCCGATCTTCGTGGTGCTGACGATGCGGTCGGATTTTCTGGGTGACTGCACCCAGTTCGCCGGCCTGGCCGAGGCGATCAACGCCGGCCTCTACCTGGTGCCCAGGCTGACCCCGGAGCAGCGCCGCGCCGCGATCGTCAATCCGATCCGGGTGCAGGGTGCCGAGATCGAGCCGGTGCTGGCGACCCGGCTGGTGAACGATGTGGGCGACAACCCCGACCAGCTTTCGATCCTGCAGCATGCCCTGAACCGCACCTGGGCGAACTGGCAACAGGAGGGAGCCAAGGGCCCCCTGGCCCTGCGCCACTACGAAGCGATCGGCACGATGGCCCATGCCCTCGATGCCCACGCCGAGGAGGCCTACGCCGAACTCGCCGGCACGGGGCAGGAGCCCTCGCGGCGGCAACACCTCTGCGAAAAGCTGTTCCAGGCCCTCACCGACAAAGCCACCGACGGCCGGGGCGTCCGCCGGCCCACCACCCTGGCCACCCTCTGCGACCTGGCGGAGGCCACGGAAGCGGAGCTGAAGGAGGTGATCGAGGTGTTCCGCGATCCCAGCCGCTCCTTCCTGATGCCACCGGCCGGCGAGCAGCTCACGGCGGAGAAGGTGATCGACATCTCCCACGAGAGCCTGATGCGGGTGTGGGAGCGCTTGAAGCGTTGGGTGGAGCAGGAAGCGGAGGCGGCCCAGATCTACCGCCGCCTGGCCCAGAGTGCTTCTCTGCATGCCAGGGGAGAGGCCAGTACGCTGCGCGACCCCGAGCTGACGATCTATCGGAACTGGCAACAAAAGCGCCAACCCAATCAGGCCTGGGCCGACCGCTATGCCGCCGGATTTGATGGCGCCTTGGAATTTTTGCGGCGCAGTGGGGCGGAGCGCGATGCTGAGCTGGCGGAAAAGGAGCAGGAAGCCCAGTGGAAACTGGATGAGGCAAACCGGGCCCGCATCGCCGCCGAGGACCGCCAGCGCCTGTTGCGACGCAGCCTGCTGGGGTTGGGGCCTTTGCCTTGGTGGCGGTTGCGTCCACTATTTTCGCATTAACGAAACTTGAGGAAGTCAAAAAAGCCACGGCCCAAACTTTCGCAGCCACCGCCAAAGCCCAAATCAACACTGATCCTTTCGACGCCGTAGTGAATGGCCTGGCAGCCATGGGCCGCCTGGCCAGTGACCCGGTTGAATCAATCGAGCTCTCGGCCACCCTGGCCAAGGCCGTGTCGCAAAACTGGCAGATCGGCGCGATCCCTACTGGTCAGGGCGGGGTGTCGAGCCTGATCGAGCTGAAGAACGGCGAGCTGATCAGCGGCGGGTCTGACGGCAGCCTGCGGCACTGGGGCGAAAGCAAGACCGTGATCGCAATGGCCTGCCGGCAGCTGCGCGAGCATCCCGCTTTGCTGGATCCGCAAACGACAGAAGAGACGGCAGCCAGCGCCACCTGCCGGAACCGTGGCTACTTGAAGCAGGGACTGCCTCACGCATCAAGGCATCCAGCAGATTAGGGGAGTCGTGGTACTGCCTCAGCAAGAAGGTGCACCCCGAATCAAGGACCAGTCAATATAACCCTGTTGATGCACAACTTTGGCGAGCCGGCTTGCGGATCCAGACCAAAATTGTTGATACCGACCTGTACATTGCGCTTGGTTTCAAGCGCCGTTTTTAACAGATCATAAAACAGATTATCGGACGTAACGGCATAATTTACTCCAGTTGAAGAATCGCAGAATCGCACGCCGGTATTGTTGACAATGGCGACAGTGTAATTCGGTTGTTGAACCGTGAAACTGGTGACCTTGCCATTTACCCATGAGAAGGGAGCAGCTTTTGCATTGGCGGCACAAAGAACGGCTATGGCGATAATAATTGGGTACGTTTTCATACAAGCCTCAAATCAGGGTTGGTCGGGGCAATTCATGTTATCAGGCAATACCCCGTCGCCGCCAACAAACGCTCAAGCTTATAAGCAGGCGGAAATTTTGCAAATTGTGGTTTCCAACGCTCTCGCGCCAATTAGTATGGGAGGATTTATGCGGGTACGTACAAGAACGTTCAAGCCGTCACCCAAGCCCAGACTCCCGGTTTGATGTATCGCTGGTGATGGTTTTTTCCGGCTGACGGCATCAGCCCCCACTGCCAAACGTAGCCCCGCACCGCCAGCAGGAGCCAACACCCCAGGGCCCCCGCCAGGTTGCGGCGGGCCCGCTCGGGGCCCCCACCGCCTCCAGGTCGTGGTTGTCGATGTCGATCGCCAGCCAGCGGCTGGTGCCCTCCTTGCTCTCGGCGTGCAGGCCGATCAGCTGGGGCCGGTGCTGGCGGCGACTGGCGAAGTGACGCGTCAATTTGTCTAGGGGCACCATGTCCTGGCCCCGCATTGAGGCGATGGACAGCGTCATGGCCTTGTAGGAGCGGCCCTGCTCGCTGGCGCGGCCCTTCCACTCCTCGCCGATGATCGCTTCGCTGGCCGCCATGGGGTTTCGCTGACGCCGCTGGCGCCATCCTGACCACCCCCGGGGGCTAGAGGGATGGGCCGACCGGGTGGCGCCTCAGGCGGTGGCCAGAGACCCAAAGCCCACAGCCCCGACAGTTCTGCGTGTCGGTTGGCACTGGCTATCCACTGGCGGGGCTTGTTGGAGTGGATGCGAATTGCCAGCCACTGGGGAAGGGCACCAAGCGGCGTTACGTTTTAATGAGAACTTTAAATTCAACCCAAGTTTGGGGTGAGACATGCGTAAAATTATCAAAAATGTGGCATTTTTATGGACAGCACGATCTTGGAGATACCACTTAGGATTACTGTTTCGCTGGCAAGTCAAACCACCCCAGCTCTCTCTTCCGATCCCAATAGAATTGAGGTGGCGGCTGGCAATGCTCTGGAGCGCGTACGTAAGGTAGGCGAATACAAAGGACGCAAAGGATATGATCCCGATTTTCTTGGCATAAAGCTGCCACTACCAACCTTAACCGATGAACAATTTAGAAACGCAGCACGAGTAGCGCCATCGAATGGGGGTAATCCCGCTGACAAGTCATCCGCTGTTCTAAACTATGAACACTTCTCAATAGTAATGAATCGCAGACGACAGCTTGCTCTTTATACGGCGGTGAACATCGATGGCGCGAGCAGTGTAGACATAATCCGGGAAGATGATAGCTGGGCATATGACCCGCGCATCGCCGAGTCAGAGCAAATTGGAGAGTCGCTATACCGCAGAAACAAACTCGATCGTGGCCACCTGGTCCGACGCCTTGATCCGGTCTGGGGAACGCCCGAAGAGGCGGCGAGAGCAAACGAAGACACATTTCACTTCACCAACTGCTCGCCACAGCACGAGGGATTTAATCAAAGTGACGACACTTGGCAAGGAATTGAAAACTTTCTGCGCGACTCTGCCCGCAATAACCGCAGACGGTTGACAGTTTTCACAGGTCCTGTAATGACAGAACGTGATCCAATCTATCGCGGAGTAAGACTTCCCCTGCGGTTCTGGAAGATCGCTGTGGCAAAGCAAAGCACAGAAAAACTAACCGTCACAGCCTATCTGCTTGATCAAGAAAAGCTAATTAGTGCTGGGCTAGAACGCTTTGATGCATCTATTTATCAGGTTAAAGTTGCGCAGATCCAGCGACGTACAGGAATCGACTTTGCTTATTTGAATCCACTGGAGGTGAGTCTGAAAGGTGGCCCAGGGTTAGAGCGTGCAGAGGAAGGAATGGAGCAGATCCAATTGACAAGTCTTGATCAAATAGTTTCCGAGTGAGGACATTTGATTATGGCGATGATCAAGGAGACTAATTTTACAGCCGAGGCCCAACAGCGTCTAGCCGCCCAAAGGGTCAACCTTGAGGAGACCAAGAGTGCCCTGCTTGAAGGGAACATTCTGACGATCAACTCAGATGTGCTGCCACGGCGGGTTACGAGACTGATAAGCAACCCACTGCTCAATGATTCGCTTGCTGCCCAGCCCAGCAGCAGAAGTAATAACAGCAGCCTACTTGAGGAGATCGATTCTTACGTGCAATTACCTCCACCTACCAGCAAGGCTGAGGCTAACAAGCGCCTGCAGAAGTTAAGCCCGCAGGCGCGAGGACAACTTGAAGCCATCATCGGCGGGAATGATTTGCTGCCGATTTGGTTTCTTAATCGAGGTGCGGAGCTGCGGCGAACTGTTGCTCGAATCAAAGTCGTCACTTCTGATGGAGCGGAAGCTTTTGGAACTGGTTTCCTTGTCGGCCCTGGAATCATTCTAACTAACCGACACGTACTTGACCAATCAGATATTGGCAGAGATTCACTGCCCACTATTGTCGCTAATGCAGTTGCAGAGTTCGATGTAGAAATTCTTCCCCAGGAGATAGCACCTGGCAAGACAAGGTTGGTAAGTAGCACACCGGCTGTTTTTCGCCTGGCCCCTCAAACCCTACTACTTACAGATGCGTGGAATGCACTTGACTATGTCCTGATTGCCCTTGAATCCAAGAGCCTTGATGGTCAGCATGACATCAGCGAATACGGATACAATCGCCTGTCAGCTGACATGGGAAAGACAGTTACTGGCGAACCGGTATTCATTATCCAACACCCTAATGGAGAGTCTAAAAAAATATCACTGCTCAACAATAGAATGATGATTCGCAATGAACAGTCAAGCTATCTGTACTACGAAGCCGATACCGAACCAGGTTCCTCCGGATCTCCTGTGTTCAACCGTCAGTGGGAAGTCGTGGCCCTGCACCACTCAGTGGAATTCGCACGGGACCCTGAGGATCGAATCTTGGCAAAGGACGGGAGCCTATGGACTGCAGCCATGGGTACAGCAGCGATTCAAACTATGAGTTTCAATGAGGGAGTAAGAGTGAGCCGCATCCTCAAGCAAGTCGAAAGCAAACGTGAGGCTGCCTTGCAGGATGCACAGGTTAATTCGAGTCTTGATATAATTAGTGATGGAGGCATGCGTCTTCTGGATAATCTCTTGGCGACAGCCCATCAAGCACCCGTTCAGGAATTGATGACGCCATTGAATCAGAAGATCACCTTCGCATCTCTTGCTGACGATTCGGATTTCCCAGCCCCTGAATGATTCAGCCCCGTGCTGATAGCTCTGAGCGCAAAACCGCCACGGTACTGGCGACCTGCATCCAGGCGGCCGAGCTGGCCCTGGGGCCACAATCGTTGGCGCAACTGTCGGAACCGTTACCCAGCGGACAGCCGACGCTCCATAGGCTTGAACTCCTGGCGGCTGAGGCCTGCCGATGGAACGATTCTTTCTAGAGCTCGAACCGCCAGCGGAGGTGATGGCCAGCTGGCCCCACGTGGTGGTGGTGGGAGGCGGCTTCGCGGGGCTCAAGGTGTGCACTGCCCTGGCCGGTCAGCCCGTCCGGGTCACCCTGATTGATAAACGCAACTTCAACCTGTTTCAGCCCCTCCTGTATCAGGTGGCCTCCGGTCTGGTGTCCGAGGCGGATGTGGCCTCGCCACTGCGTCAGATGGTGGGAGATGCCCCCAACATCCAGATCCTTTTGGGGGAGGTGGTCGCCATTGATCCGGAGGCCTCCCAGGTGGTGCTCAACGGCAAACACCTCGGCTACGACCAGCTCATCCTGGCCACTGGATCGGGCAGCACCTATTTCGGCCGGGAGGAGTGGCGTTAGCTGGCCCCACCGATGAAGATCCTTGAGCATGCCGATGAGATCCGTCGGCGGCTGCTGATGGCCCTCGAGGAGGCCGAGCAGACCCGTGATCCCAGCCAGCGCTCTTTCCTGCAGACCGTGGTGGTGGTGGGGGCCGGCCCCGCCGGCTGCGAGCTGGCCGGCTCGCTGATCGAGTTGATGCACAGAGCCGTGCAGCGCGACTTCAAGCAGCTGCGCCTCCAGGACTGCCGGGTAGTGCTGGTGGATCCGGTGGATCGGGTGCTACCCACCATGGCGCCGGTGCTCTCCGATGCCGCCGCCGCTTACCTGCGGGCCGCCGGGGTTGACCTGCGCTTGGGCCTCAAGGTGGAAGGGATCGCCCCGGGGCGCGTCTGCCTCAGTGGTGCGGCCGGCGAGATCCAGCTGGAGGCGGCCACAATCTGCTGGACTGCCGGGGTGCGGGCCTCCCGGCTGGGCCGCCTGCTGAGCGACCAAACCGGCTGCCCGATCGATCGCAGCGGGCGGCTCGTGGTGGAGCCTGATTTCTCGATTCCCGGCCACCCCGAGATCCGGGCGGTCGGGGATCTGTGCAGCTTCGCCCATACCCCCGATGGCAGCCCCCTGCCGGGTATGGCGGGTCCGGCGGTGCAGGCCGGGGGGTGGGTGGCCCGAGACATCCTGGCGCGCCTGCGCGGCCATACGATCCAACCCTTCCGCTGGCTGGATCTCGGCAGCATGGCGGTGATCGGCCCCTGGTATGCCGTGGCCGATCTGCGTGGTCTGCATCTCACGGGGCTGGTGGGCTGGGTGGTGTGGGCCCTGGCCCACCTCGCCTTCATTCCGGACACGGAGAACAGGATCGCCCTGTTCAGCAAGTGGATGTGGCAGATCGCCACCCGCCAGCGCACGGCATTGCTGATCACCGGCCGCCCGGATCAACACCTCGGTGTGGATGTTGGCCTGTTCCGCGCCCCCCGCCCGACCGCCTAGACCATGCCTGCTCAGCGCACGAACAGCATCTCCTGATAGGTGGGCAGGGGCCAGAGGTCGTCGTCCACCAGGGTCTCAAGGCCATCCACCGCCTCCCGGAGGCTGCCGATCAGCGGCATCAGGGTGCCGGCGCAGTGATGCAGGTGGCCATGGGTGTCGTGGGGGGGATTGGCGAGGGCCTCCTCCAGGGCACCGCAGCGCTGCACCAGCTGGCTGTTGAGGTCGGCGATCTTCGTGACCAGGCCCCGATCGCTTGGGATGCCGATCGCCTCCTGATCCCGCAGCGAACAGCTCAGCCGCTCCAGGCTTTGCATCACCACCGGGTAGATCTGGGTGCGGGCGATGCGGAAGGCCAGCCGCGCCTCCACCTCGATGGCGAGGATGTACTGCTCGGCATACACCTCGAAGCGGCTTTCGAGCTCCACGGGTGTGAGCACCCCCTGGCGCTGGAACAGGTCCCGGATCTCGGGGCGTTCCAGCACCGGTAGGGCATCGGCACAGGTGCGCAAGTTCTCCAGGCCCCGCTCCTCAACGGCCTTGTGGTGCCACTCGCTCGAATAGCCGTCACCGCCGAAGACCACGGCGCCGTGCTCGTCCATGGTGCGCTTGAGCACGGCAAAGGCGGCCTCCTGGAGGGGAACGCCGCTGTTGAGCTGTTCCTCCAGTCGATCGGCGATCCACTGGAGCGAATCGGCCAGGATCGTGTTCAGCGCCACCAGCGGGCCCGCCACCGACTGCCCGGAGCCCACCGCCCGGAACTCGAAACGATTGCCGGTGAAGGCGAAGGGGGAGGTGCGGTTGCGATCGCCGGGATCCTTGTTCAGCTCCGGCAGGGTGTCGACCCCGAGAGACATCAGGGCGGCCTCGGCGGAACCCTCCAGGTGGCCGCTCTTGATCTGGTTAAACACATCCTCCAGCTGGCTGCCGAGGTACACCGAGATGATCGCCGGAGGGGCCTCGTTGGCGCCGAGGCGGTGGTCGTTGCTGGCGGTGGCGATGACGGCCCGCAACAGGGGTCCGAAGCAGTGCACGCCGCGGATCACCGCCGCGCAGAAGATCAGGAACTGCAGGTTGGCGTGGGGCGTCTTGCCGGGATCGAGCAGGTTGCCTTGGGTGGCGTTGCCAATCGACCAGTTCACGTGCTTGCCGCTGCCATTGACACCAGCGAAGGGCTTCTCATGCAGCAGGCAGGTGAGGCCATGCTTTTTGGCCGTGCTGCGCAGCACGGTCATCGTCAGCTGCTGGTGATCGGTGGCCACGTTGGCGGCCTCGAAGTAGGGGGCGATCTCGAACTGGCCAGGCGCCACCTCGTTGTGGCGGGTCTTGGCCGGGATGCCGAGCCGGTAGAGCTGGGCCTCCACGTCCTGCATGAACACCTGCACCCGCTCGGGGATGGCGCCGAAGTAGTGGTCGTCGAACTGCTGCCCCTTAGCCGGCGGAGCGCCGAAGAGGGTGCGGCCGGCCAGCAGCAGATCGGGCCGCAGGGTGGTGTAACACGAATCGATCAGGAAGTACTCCTGCTCGGCGCCGCAGCTGGAATTCACCGGGGCGATCTCGGTTTCGCCGAGCAGCTTGAGCAGCCGCTGGGCCTGCTTGTTCATGGCGGCGTTGGAGCGCAGCAGCGGCGTTTTCTTATCAAGGGCCTCGCCGGTCCAGCTAACGAACACGGTGGGGATGCACAACGTCACGCCGTTGGCGGTGCGCATCAGCCAGGCGGGGCTGGTGACATCCCAGGCGGTATAGCCGCGGGCCTCGAAGGTGGTGCGCAGGCCGCCGTTGGGGAAAGAGGAGCCGTCGGGCTCACCCTGCACAAGCAGCTTGCCGGAGAATTCGGCGATCGCTTTGCCGTCGGACTGGGGCGAGATGAAGCCGTCGTGCTTCTCGGCGGTGAGGTTGGTGAGGGGATAAAAAACGTGGGCGTAGTAGAAGGCGCCACGGGCGCTGGCCCAGTCCTTCATCGACTGGGCCACCACGTCGGCCACCGAGGGGTCGAGCTTGCTGCCTTCGCGGATCGAGCGCTGGATCGAGCGGAACACCCCCTTGGGCAGTGCCGAGCGCATGGCTTCGAGGCCGAAGACATCGCTGGCCCAGATCTCCTCCAGGGGAGCTGGCGGCTCGACCGCCGTGGCAGGCCGCTGCAGAATCGTCTGGAGGGCCTGGAGGCGAGCTGGAGAGGGCATGGGATGCTACAGGGGTTGGGGAGAACAGTCCGACCAACCCAACACAAGGGTTGGGGCCTTGCGATGCAATGGTTGCTACATAAACTAATCGCAAACCCGGAATGGAAGCCAGAACGGTGGGCCTGAATCACGGTTAAGGGGTGCGGGCACGGGGTCGTGGTGGGGCGGCCATGGGCTGGACCGCTTTGCCTAGAGTCTGTTTGCCATTAATCGAGATCAGCTGATCGACCCCAAGCCAGCAGCTTCCATGACCGCACCGATCCAGGCCCTCGCCGCCCACGGCGCCGGGCAACCACTGCAACCCTTTACCTACACCCCCGGTCCGCTCGGCAGCGAAGAGGTGGAGATCGCCGTTGAGAGCTGCGGTATCTGCCATAGCGATCTCTCCATGCTGGACAACGAGTGGGGCATGACCACCTATCCGTTTGTGCCTGGCCACGAAGTGATCGGGCGGGTGGTCGCCCTCGGGGAGCACACGAAGCGCCTGAGCATCGGCGACCGGGTTGGGCTGGGCTGGTTTTCAAGCAGTTGCGGTGCCTGCGATCAATGCCTCTCCGGCAACCAGAACCTCTGCCCCAAGGCACAAGGCACCATTGTTGGTCGACACGGTGGCTTCGCCACGCGGGTTCGGGCTGACTGGACCTGGCTGGCCCCCCTGCCGGCAGGCCTCGACGACAAGAAAGCCGGCCCCCTGCTCTGCGGCGGCATCA
>JBIIRU010000299.1:0-3525 GCA_044341355.1 Cyanobium sp.
TCTCGGCGAGTCCCCTGCAGAGCAGGGAGGCTTTCGCATTGGCGCCAAGACCGAGCCCATCGCTGATGCCGGCAGCCACAGCCATGACGTTTTTCATGGCGCCCGCCACCTCCGTGCCGATGGGATCCGAATTGGTGTAGAGCCGCAAATTTGGGGTCAAGAGTGCCGTCTGCAAGTGCTCAGCCAGGGCGACATCGTGACTGGAGACCACACTGGCCGCTGGCAGACCCCGATCCAGTTCGTCGGCCAGGTTGGGGCCGCTGAGCACAGCCATGCTGGTGTTGGGATGGTGGCGCTGCCAGATTTGGCTGGCGCTACAGAGACGTTCCAGGTCTATGCCCTTGCTGCAACTCAACAGCGGCACCCCTGGGGGCCAATGGCCTGCCAGGGCCTGGGCCAGCGATTCCACCCCCGCCATCGATACCGCTGAAACAACCAAAGAGCTGTCCACCAGAAGCGAGGGCTGCAGAGGCCCATCCCGGCGCGACCAGGCCATCACGTCATGGCCCTGGAGGCTCCAGAGCCGGCCGAGCGTGCTACCCCAAGCCCCTTTGCCCAACAGGGTGATGCGCAGACCCATGCGAACGCCGCACCTGTTGGATCAGGGAACAGCATCATGGGCCATTCACTCCCCCCCTGGCGACTTTGCTGTCTGCGCCTGAGGATTCCGTCAGGTGCCCGTCAGGCGGAGTGGGCCTGCAGCACTTCCAGGGGAATCAGCAACAAGGTGGATTGCTCGCAGGCTTGCAGGAGTACCGGTGGCGCCATGCCGTCCTCGTAGGCCTCCAGCCAGCGACTGGCGCAGACACACCAGTGATCACCGGGCTTCAGACCTGGGAAGCCATGGGCCGGGGCCGGCGCACTGAGGTCGTTGCCCTGGGCTTTGGTGTAAGCCAGAAAGGCTTCATTGACGACGCAACAAACCGTGTGCAGACCCACATCGGCGGGATTGGTGCGACAGCTGCCGTCCCGGAACCAGCCGGTCATGGGTTCACAACCGCAGATTTGCAAGGCCTCACCGAGGACATTGAACTCTCCAGCGGCTGCGGGAGAGGGGGATCGGGACACGGAAATGGGGCCAAGTGGCGATGCTGAGTCTGATGGATCAAGCCACAAACCGGGTCAAGGAGGTTGACGGAATGGCGGGGGGAGGCGTTAAAGGTCATCTACGGCTGCATACTTCCGCTGAGCGCCGACCCCTCCATGACTTGGGACTTCACCGAGGATGCGGCCTTCCTGGCCCTCTGCGACGCTTACAAGGAAAGTGGTGAGCCTTCCGCCATGGAATTTCTTGCCCATGGCGAAGGCGCCTTCCATTTTCAAGAGCTCACCCAGAACGCCGCCGGCGAAGGCATCGACCTGGGCGACTCGGACGCTCTGGAGGAATTCCAGCAGGACGTCATCGATACCCTGGAGGATCTATGCACCTGAGGCCCAGCGATGGGCCTCAGCCGTAGAAAAAGGCGATCTCCTTATCCTTGAGGCCCTCCCAGCCCGCATCGCGCAGGCGGGCGTCCAGGGTGGTCTGATCAAAGTGCTTGGCCCCGGTGCGCACGATGCGATTGCGCATCGATTTGGTGACACCGCTGCGGGCACGGCCGTTTTCGCGCTCCATCACTTCTTGGTAGAGCGCCAGCATGGCTGCAGGCAGGGGAGAACCATCGAGGTCCTGTCCTAAGGCAATGGCGGCATCAATGCCGCCGGGACCGGCGAGGGCCATGGGATTGGGAGTGGAAGGGCCCTGAAAGCCTGCCATGGCCCAGGGCCTGGCTTCAGGCTTCAGGCACTGAAGTAGCGGGCACGGCTGTGTAAGGCCACGAGGGCCGTGGTGCTCTGCTCCGGTTCCAATTGGTCACTTTCATCCATCGCCAGACCGATCCGATCAGCCCCCAGCCATTCAAGTTGTTGCCGGGAATCTGCCACGTTGGGACAGGCGGGATAGCCGAAGGAGTAGCGGCTGCCGCGGTAGCGCTGGGCCAGGACATCTCTGAGGACTTTGGGTTCTGAAGCGGTAAAGCCCAGCTCCCGGCGGATGCGGGCATGGATCCATTCGGCAAGGGCTTCAGCCATTTGCACCGCCAGGCCGTGGAAGTAGAGATAGTCGCTGTATTGATCCGCCGCGAAGAGGCGCTGGGCGAAGGCTGTCGCCCGCTCTCCCATGGTCACGGCCTGCATGGGCAGCACATCCGTCGGGGTCAAGATGCCAGCGTCGCCGGGAGTCAGGTCGCGATAGAAATCGGCAATGCAATAACGATTACCCCCCCGCTGGCGCGGCAACAGGAAGCGGCCCAGCTCGGGACCCGCATCAGCGGCCAGGGCTCCCGGGGCCATGGCACTGGGGTCGTAAACAACCACCACATTGCCCTGGCGACCGCAGGGGAAATAGCCGTACACCAATCGGGGAGTGAGCAAGGCCTCCTGTTGAATGCGCTCGATCCAGTGACTGAGCACCGGTTCGGCCTTTTCAGCCAGCATCGCTTCATAGTCTTCGCGGCTCTGGTTCTGGGCCTTGCGCAGTTGCCATTGGCCAGCGAAGAGAGCACTGCGATCGAGGTATGCAAAAACCTCAGCCAGGGGGATGGCGTCTTCCTGCAGCACCTGGGAGCCCCAGAAGGGGGGAGCAAGGGCTGGTTCCTCGGGCACCACTTCCGAACGCCCATCGCCTGCATCAGCCATGCTGGGTTCGGCGGCCACGGCAGGGGTTGGCCCCTGGGCTTCAGGCTCGGCAGGCGCCGGCTCAGCGGCTAAGGCCCCCTCCTGGCTGTCTTCAAGGGAGAAACCAGCCGGGGCACCGTCGAGGAAGCCCTGTTGGTCATCCCAGCGACCCGCCTGCTTGGCGCCCATCAGGGCATCCATGAAACGAAGATCGGCGAAGGCATCGCGTCCGTATATCACTTGACCGCGATAGACGGACCGGCAATCTCCATGCACAAAGCGCGGGGTGAGGGCTGCACCGCCGAGAATCACGGGCACATGAATGCCGACTTGATTGAAGGTTTCAAGGTTGTCCTTCATGAAGGCCGTTGATTTAACGAGCAGACCACTCATGGCAATGCAATCGGCCTGATGTTTCTTTTGGGCTTCAACAATGGCCTCTACGCTTTGCTTGATGCCAAGATTGATGACTTGATAGCCATTGTTGGTGAGGATTATATCTACAAGATTTTTGCCAATATCATGCACATCTCCCTTGACAGTGGCGATTAAAAACTTGCCCTTGCTGTTGGATTGCCCTTCTGTTTTCTCCATGTGGGGCTCTAGAAAGGCCACGGCCGATTTCATGGTTTCGGCGCTTTGCAACACGAAGGGCAGTTGCATTTGACCTGCACCGAATAGTTCGCCGACCACCTTCATGCCGTCGAGCAAAAACGTGTTGATGATCTGCAGAGGCGGGTGGTTGCTGAGCGCTTCGTTCAAGGAGCTTTCCAGCCCAATCCGCTCGCCATCGATGATGTGTTGTTTGAGGCGTTCCTCCACCGGCAAATCCGCCAGGGAAGGGCCTGAGGCCCGGGCCTCCTTGGCACT
>JBIIRU010000298.1:0-3525 GCA_044341355.1 Cyanobium sp.
GATAGCTGACTCGCCCAACATCATCATGCATCCGACCAGACCGGCAGTTGCCGGACCAATCGCATCGGCTCACTATGCGATCCCTCCTTTGGCATCACAGACGTGTTTGCACGTGCCATGAATGGCTGCACCAATGGCCACGCCGACACCGAGATATATCACGAGCGCTGTTTAGTGGCTGTTCTTTAAGTCCGTCACCGGCAGGCCTGGCCAAGCTAATCGGCGATTCGGTCCCTTATGATTCCAGGGCCTTTGACTCACCGAGCCGTCATGAACATTCGTCTGGCCGCCACCTACAGCGCTCTGGTGTTGCCCCTGCTGGTTACGGGACCCGGTGCCGCATTGGCCGACAGCCAACCGATGCGCATGAACAGCAACATCACGAAGAACAGGTGCTGAATGCCCAGAAAGGCTGGTGCAATGGCCTGCTTGCGATCAGCAAGGCCTACGCCACGGGTGGTTTCGCAGCGGCCAATGCCACGGCAAACAAAATCCTCGATCAGGCCTATGGCTATCAATACGGGGCCGTCGCTTTTAAACCGACCCTGACTCAGCAACCGCAGACCTTCCGCAGCACCAAGGCCGGGGCGCTGGCCTATTTCGTCGGCGGTAATCCTACCTATCCCAACGACAAGGGTTTTGCGATCAAGCCTTGGCAGACCTGCGCCATCCGCAATCAGGTGATCCAGCTCCATGGTGAATTGGCAATCAGCATGGGCAATGTTGATCTCACCGACAGCAGCGGCAAGTTGACCGTCGTCGACAAGACCTGGGCATTCGTGAGGGAACCGGACGGTGAAATCCGCATCGTGCTGCATCACTCCTCCCTGCCCTTCATGGCGAAGTAACACGCCCCTACCTACACTCACGCCCACGCTGCCGATGGCCATGCCTGACTTCTCCCCGCAGCGTCGGCGACTGCTCGGCGCCGCTGCAGTGGCCACCAGCGCAGGGGTACTGGCCTCCTGCCGCATCCGCCGGGCGGACGAGGTCAAGGCGGGCTCGGCCCTGCCCCTGGTGCGCTGGCGGATGGCCACCAGCTGGCCCCACTCCCTGGACACGATCTTTGGCGGCGCGGAAACGATCAGCCGCCGGGTGCGCGAGATGAGCGCTGGTCGCTTTCTGATCCAGCCCTTCGCCGCCGGTGAGCTGGTGCCCGGCCTGGAGGTGTTGGAAGCGGTGCAAAACGGCTCGGTGGAGTGCGGCCACACGGCCAGCTACTACTACCTCGGCAAAAATCCCGCCCTGGCCTTCGGCACCGCCGTGCCCTTCGGTCTCACGGCCCAGCAGCAAAACGCCTGGCTCTTCGCGGGCGGCGGCCTCGAGGCCATCGATCGGCTCTACAGCGATTTCGGCGTGCGCAGCTTCCCGGCGGGCAACACTGGCGCCCAGATGGGCGGCTGGTTCAAGCGGCCCTTGGAGGGGCTGGCCTCCCTGCAGGGCCTCAAGATGCGCATCCCGGGCCTGGGCGGCAAGGTGATGGCCGCCTTGGGGGTGAATGTGCAGGTGCTCCCGGGCGGTGAGATCTTCCTGGCGCTGGATCGGGGTGCCATCGACGCCGCCGAATGGACCGGCCCCTACGACGACGAGAAGCTCGGCTTGAATAAAGCTGCGCGTTACTACTACTACCCGGGCTGGTGGGAGCCGGGCCCCACCCTCACCGCCCTGGTCAACCTCCAGGCCTGGAGCCGCCTGCCCAGCGAATACCAGGCCATGTTCGCCGCCGCCAGCCAGGAGGCCAACGGGCTGATGCTCAGCCGCTACGACGCCCTCAACGCCACGGTTCTGCAGCGACTGATCAAGGGCGGCACCCAGTTGAAATTTTACGGCGAACCCATCCTCCAGGCGGCCCGCGAGGCCACCGATCAGATCCTGGCCGACAGCGCCAAAGATGCCACCTTCAAGCTTGTGTACGAGCAATGGCGGACCTTCCGCCAAGACGTCTTTGCCTGGAATCGGGTGAATGAGTTTTCCTACGCCCGCTTCGCCTTCGGCGAGGCCAAGGGGGCGCCATGAGGGGCTGGTTGAGCTGGGCTGATCGCATCGATGCCCTCAACCGGCTCGCGGCCCGGCTGGCCCGCTGGGCCCTGCTGCTGATGCTCGCCCTCGGCACTTGGAATGTGGTGGGCCGCTATGTCGGCCTGGCCGTGGGCCGCAACCTCAGCTCCAATGCCTTGATCGAAGGCCAGTGGCATCTGTTCGACCTGATGGTTTTGCTGGCCCTCGGCTACGCCCTCCAAACCGACGACCACGTGCGGGTGGATGTGCTGCAAAGCCGCTGGAGTCCACGGCGCAAGGGGCGGGTGGAGCTGGCCGCCACCTTGGGCCTGCTGCTGCCCTTTGTGCTTGTGGTGCTGATTACCTCGGTGGCGCCCACCCTGCGCTCCTGGCAGCTGTGGGAGGTGTCCCCCGATCCGGGCGGCCTGCCGCGCTACTGGGTCAAAAGTTTGATCCCCCTGGGCTTTCTGTTGCTGGGGCTGCAGGGGGTGGCCCAGGCCATCCGGCTGCTGCACGGCCGGCCACCGACCAGCCCCGACCACGGCGGGGAGGGCTGAGGCATGGAAATCGAAGTTTTGGGCTGGGTGATCACCCTGGAGCCCGGCGAGATCCTGGGTCCGGGCATGTTTCTCGCCCTGGTGGTGGCCCTGCTCAGCGGTTATCCGGTGGCCTTCGGGCTGGGGGGAGTCGCCGTGGTGTTCGCCGCCCTGGCCACGGCCCTTGGCGTCATCGACGCCTCCTTTTTGGCGGCCTTGCCCCAGCGGATCTTCGGGATCATGGGCAACCTCACCCTGCTGGCGATCCCGGCGTTTGTATTCATGGGCGCCATGCTCGAGCAATCGGGCATCGCCGAGCGGCTGCTGGAAACCATGGGCCGGCTGATGGGGCGCCTGCGGGGCGGCCTGGCCCTGGCGGTGGTGATCGTCGGCACGGTGTTGGCTGCCACCACCGGCGTGATCGCCGCCACGGTCACCACCATGGGCTTGATCTCCCTGCCGGCGATGTTGCGCGCCGGCTACGACAAATCCCTGGCCACCGGGGTGATCGCCGCCTCCGGCACCCTGGGCCAGATCATCCCGCCCTCAATTGTGCTCGTGGTGCTGGGCGACCAGCTGGGGGTGCCGGTGGGTGAGCTGTTTGTCGGCTCGCTGATTCCGGGGCTGTTGATGAGCGGCGCCTTCGCCCTTTACGTGGTGGTGATCAGCGCCCTGCGGCCGGAGCTGGCGCCGCCGCTGGACACCACCGGCCTGCCGCCGCTGACGGCCCGCGGGTTGGTGAATGTGCTGGCGGCGCCCCTGATCCTGATCCTGCTGGTGCTCGGCAGCATCTTCTTCGGCATCGCCACCCCCACCGAAGCCGGGGTGCTCGGGGCGGTGGGCGCCATGGCGCTAGCCGCCGCTCAGGGGGGCTTCAGCCGCGCCGCCCTGCGGCAGGTGAGCGATTCCACCGTGCGCACCACGGCGATGGTGATCGCCATCCTGATCGGCTCCACGGCCTTCAGCCTGGTGTTTCGCGGCGTCGGCGGCG
>JBIIRU010000300.1:0-3524 GCA_044341355.1 Cyanobium sp.
TTCCACGGCGCTGCCAGCAGCGTTGCCCTGGCCGATGCCAGGACCGATGGCGCCGATACCAACAGCAAGACCGGCGGCCAAAACAGAAGCGGCGGAAGTCAGGGAATCCATGGGGGAACGGGGAATTGGGAGGTCGCTGGAGAGCCTGCGCCTGGGACATCTCGGGAGAAATGGGCCCGAAAGAATCGGACCTGCGCGCAGAGAGTTTGGCAGAACGGCGTCCCTTGGCGACGCCGTTGTGGAACTAGATCAATGGTGCTCTTCGTGCACCGCCTCGCCGATGTAGTAAGAAGCCAGAGTGGCGAAGATCAGAGCCTGAATGGCACTGGTGAACAGACCTAGGAACATGGCCGGCAGGGGTACGACCAAAGGCACTAAGAAAGCCAATACAGCCACAACGAGTTCGTCGGCAAGTATGTTTCCGAAAAGACGAAAAGAAAGGGACAGGGGCTTTGTAAAATCTTCGATAATTTTGAAGGGCAACATAATAGGTGTTGGCTCTACATAATATTCAAAGTACTTCCAACCCTTACGGCTTAAACCGGCGTAGAAGTAAGCTAGAGAAACTAACAGCGCCAGGGCAATCGTTGTATTGATATCAGCTGTTGGTGCTCCCAATTCACCGCTCGGGAGATGGATCAACTTCCATGGGATCAAGGCACCGCCCCAATTGCTCACGAAAATGAATAAAAACAGAGTGCCAATGAAAGGCAGCCAGTCACGGTAAGCTTTCTCACCAATCTGCTCACGAGCAAGGTCGCGGATATAAGTCCACAAGTATTCAAGTAGGTTCTGGACGCCGGAGGGTTCTCGCTGCATCTGTCTGGTGCCGTAGGCGACCAGAGCCAGCAAAGCACCGATCACGACCCATGAACTGAGAAAAACCTGGCCGTGAATCTTGAGATTGCCAAGTTTCCAGTACAGGTGCTGACCCACCTCGAGTGCAGCGAAGGGAAGACTAAAAGTCATCGGAACCATCGGGGTCGGTGTCCTGAAGAAAGGGCCGAAGGGAAAAAGAGAGGTCTTGGGCCGGAATTAACTGTCCAGGGCGGCCTGGATAAGCAAGGCAGGTTTATAAAGAAGAAAACCCACCAAGGCTGGAAACAACTGGAGTTGGGGGATACGGGCACCGGCCAGTACGAGAACGACCGGAACCAGAAGTTGCGCCTTGCTCAGGGAGCGGCTGGCTGCGCCCAGTCGAGCCACGCTTCTGGACAAGAGCCACAGATAGAGAAGACCGGCAAAGGCACCTATCAGGAGGCTCAGGCCAACAGCAGATCCGAAAGCGAAGGACGCAATCGGCACTGCAAGAGCTGCAGCAATGGTCGTGGCCAGCAACAGGCGCTGCTGAAGCCGCCGGTAATCCCCCATGCCATTGGCATGAGAGTCCCCTGAGAGCTCCTCGGCAAAAGGTAATGGCACCTCTGGATTCGGAGACGGGGCAATCGCGGCCGGCAACCGTATGAAGCGAATTGGCGACCAGAACTTATCACGCAGGCTTACGGCAGCGGGGTCTTCCGCCTCAAGAGATCAGTGGTTGAAGCAGCCGGAGGGCGATCAACCGGCGAGCCCGCAGCAGGCGTTCCTGCGGATCCATGGCCAGGGGCAAGGCGGCCAGTGCCATTCCCTCGGGGGCCCCCTCCAGGGATTGGAGCAAAGCCAGATCTCCGGGTTCGATGTCCAAAGGCTCCAGATCCGGGCCCAGCAGCGCCGTCGCTGGCCAACCCCAAAGGCAACGGTTGCGTTCCCCACCGGCTGCCAACAAGTCTTCGTCGTTGGCCCATAGGCTTTTGCTGGTTGGCTGCCGACTCAGGAAAAACTCAAAATGACTGATATCGGGATCGAGAGACTCGACCAGTTCCCATTGTTGACGCTCAGGAAGAGCCAGGGCTCTGTCTAAAAGCTCTCCTTGCAACAAACGCGCCGGATCCCACTGGGAAGGATTGGAAAACCCACAGAAATGCAGCCCACATTGCTGCACAAAGGTAAAGAGACTAGCTAAATTATAACTAGTTTCCTGGGGATGTAGATACATATCTGCAAAGTTCGAATCCGCCGCTGTGTCGAGGGCCCAACGGTTCTGATGGTGAAGGCGAAGACGATTATGGGCCGGCAGATTTTGGAACAATGCCCGGCCCAGCCTCAAACCCTCAGCTGAAGGGCCGGCCTGCAAAAGAGCCAAAGCCTTCTGCACCCTATGTATCTCCCAACGCCCGCCATCGGCGTAAAGAAAAAGATGCAACAGCCCTTCTGGGGCAAGCCTCTCAGCCAGGGCCTTTAATCCCTGCTCAGGGCGATCAAGGTGATGAAGAACGCCTACGGAATTAATGTAGTCAAAACTTCCTGTTTCTTCAAGGTTCAAGAGGCTGCATTGCTTCACCTCCAGCGATCGCACTTGGCCGGACGCCCCAGAGCGCCTTAACCTTTCGTTGGCCACGTCAAGGGCCCCAGTACTGATATCCACAGCCACCACATCGGCCCCAGGGTTGAGGTGGCACAGGTAATCGGTACTGACCCCAGTACCGCAGCCGGCGTCCAAAATGCGCCATGACCTGGGACGGCCCCCAAGGCGAGGCGGTAAACCGCCCCTGACGGCTGCCACCACACTGTCAACACACCAACGCCAGTTGTATCCCGGTGGCGGTCCGTCCTGAAGGGGATCTCCGGGATAGGGAAACCGGTCGTAGAAGGCACTGACGGCCGGCGTGGCGGCATCTCGGGCGGCGTGCCCAAGCTCTGGCGAGGCCTGGTCCTGGTCCATGGGCTTTGCGGTTCTAGACAGAATATTGGTGCTGGAGGGATGGCCCGCACGCTGGGGCCACGGGGAGCCAACGGCAGCAATCGGCACGAAGCTGCAAACATTTGTTCATGGCTGGCCGGAGGCCCTCAGGGCGAGACGTAACCTTCCGAAACCCGGCTCACTCCCGTGACATGACAGTGACCGCCAGCAGCGGCAGCACCAGGGTCACCCCTCAGCTCTTCGACACTCTGCCGCTCTCGAGTGTCCGGAAAGCCGAGCAGCAGGATCGCTTCCCCGATGGGAGCGAGCTGCAGACCCTCATCACCTTCTTCCAGAGCGGCCAGATCCGGGTGGCAGCCGCCCAGAAGCTCTCCGAAAATGCGGCTGAGATCGTCGCCAAGGCGGCGAACCGCATCTTTGCTGGGGGCACCCCTCTCTCCTATCTGGAATCCCCACTGCCCTCTGCTGGTGTCTCGCCAGGCGCAAACGAGCCCCTGGCCGCCGACCAATCGGCGTTCCAGCAATCGGTGCGCACCTTTGTCGGTGCCAAGGCCGGAAGGGGGGGCAACCTGATCGGAAGGCTCCTTGAAGGCGCTTCGGGAGACGCGGACGTGCGGGTCGTGCTGCCCCCAGGCTTCAGTCCGATCTCCGTGGGTCGCTATGGCACCGAACGGATGAAAAAATCCGTGCGCGACCTGGCCTGGTTCCTGCGCTACGTCGGTTACGCAGTCGTTGCTGGCGATCCGAGCATCCTGGCCGTCAATACTCGCGGCCTCAAAGATGT
>JBIIRU010000301.1:0-3517 GCA_044341355.1 Cyanobium sp.
CCGCCCCCACCAGTCCCTGGCGATTGAGGCGACCCTGCAGGGCGAGTTCTACGGCTTTGGGCGCGAAAAGCTGCGCTTGCCGATGGGGCTGGAGGCCAGCTTCGGCTGGTTGCGCCATCCCCCCACGCTGATGGTGGTGCCGCGCTGGGCCGATGGCCGGGTGCTGCTGCTGCGTCGCTACCGGCCGGCGGTGGGCCAGCGGCTGCTGGAATTTCCCAGCGGCCGGCTGGCGGCCGGCGAAACGGCGGCCCAGGCGGGCCAGCGACTGCTGGATCTGGTGCTGGGGCCGAACGGGCCGGGTGCCGGCCCAGCGATCGCGGCCCCCTGGGAGCCCCTGGGTCAGCTGCGCCCCAACCCCGGCTATTCGGATGAACAGATGGCCCTGGGCCTGGTGCGACTGGCGCCCCAGCAGGCTCCCCTGCCCAACGACACAACCGGGGGCCTCCTCGGCGGAGATGACGGCAGCACGGGGCAGCTGCTGAGCCTTAGCCCCGCCGCCCTCGATGCGGCCCTGGCCAGCGGCGACGAACCTTTGGATGGGCGCACGCTGACGGCCTGGTTCCTGGCGAGGTGCCGCTGGTGAGCGCTCCCCCCCGCTGGCTTTTCTGGCACCGCCGCGACCTGCGTCTGGCCGACAACCGCGGCCTGGTGGCGGCGTTGGCCGCCACGCCGGCGGTGACGGGGGTGGTGCTGCTGGATCCGCGCGAGTGGCAGGCCCCGGACCAGGCGCCTGCGCGGTTGTGGTTCTGGCGGGAGAGCCTGGTCGAACTGCAGGAGCGCTGGCGCCAGGCGGGCAGCCGCCTGCTGCTGCTGCAAGGCGACGCCGAAACCTGGCTGCCGCCGCTGGCCCGGGCCGTGGGCGCCGAGGCGGTGGCCTGGAACCGGGGCGTGGAACCCGAGGAGCGGGCGCGGGATCGGCGCCTGGCCGCAGCATTGAAGGCCCAGGGCCAGCAGGTGGTGGTGGGCTGGGACCAGTTGCTGGTGGCGCCGGAGGGGCTGCGCACCGGTGCGGGCGACCCCTATCGGGTTTATGGACCCTTCCTGCGCAACTGGCGCGGCCAGGTGGAGCGCCAGCAGGGCCCGGGGGAGGGGGAGCTGGGGGAGCTGGGCCCCCTGCCGGCCCCCAGTGGCCTGCTCGACCTCGATCCCGCCTGCCTCCAGGGCTCAGACCCAGGCCTGCCCCTGCTGGCCAGCGTGCCCGCGGCAGTGGAGCTGGCGCCGGCCCTGGGGGGGGGCTTCGCCGGGGCCGATCTCTGCCCCTGCCGGCCGGGTGAAGCGGCCGCGGCGGCGCAACTGCGGCTGTACTGCGAGGGGGAAGGGGCGCCGTTGCTGGCCTACGAGCCGGGGCGCAACCTGCCGGGCAGCAACGGCACCTCGGCCCTGTCGGCGGCCCTGCGTTTCGGCACCCTCAGCCCCCGGCAAGCCTGGGCCGCGGCCCAAGGGGCCCGGCAGCAGGCCCGCAGCGATGAGGCCCGCGCCTCGATCACCGTGTGGGAACAGGAGCTGGCCTGGCGTGAGTTTTATCAACACGCCCTGTTCCATTTCCCCGAGCTGGCGGAGGGCCCCTACCGCCCCCAATGGCGCCATTTCCCCTGGGAAAATGATCCGCAGCGGCTGGCGGCCTGGCAGGAAGGGCGCACGGGCTTGCCAATCATCGATGCGGCCATGCGCCAACTGACCCAGAGCGGCTGGATGCACAACCGCTGCCGCATGATCGTGGCGTCTTATCTGGTCAAGGACCTGATCGTCGACTGGCGCCAGGGCGAGGCCACCTTCATGGCCCACCTGGTGGATGGCGACCTGGCGGCCAACAACGGCGGCTGGCAGTGGAGCGCCAGCAGCGGCATGGATCCCAAACCGCTGCGCATCTTCAATCCCTCCACCCAGGCCGGCCGCTTCGATGCCGACGCCGATTACATCCGCACCTGGCTACCGGAACTGGCCCATGTGGCCACCCCCGATCTGATCAGCGGCCAGATCGCCCCCCTAGAGCGGCGCGGCTACCCCGAACCGATCGTCGATCACAAGCAGCAGCAAGCCCACTTCAAGGCCCTATATGCGGCTCTGCCCCGTAGCTGAGGCGCCGGGTGATGGGCAGGGGCAGGGAGATCATGGGCAGGGGCAGGCGGTTCGCTGGCAACGCTCGGCCAGGCCAGCCAGCCAATCCTGCAAGGTCTGGAGGGCCTCGGCCCGCAGGCGGTAGTAGATCCAGCGCCCTTCTTGGCGCGATTCCAGCAGGCCGGCGTCTTTCATCACCTTGAGGTGAAAGGAGAGCTTGGATTGGGCCAGGCCCAGCTCGCCGGTTAGCTCGCAGACGCAGCGCTCGCCAGCGCCCAGGGCTTCGATCACGCTCAGGCGTACGGGATCGGCCAGCACCTTGAACAGCAGCCGGGCCTGGTCGGCCGGCAGGGTGTGATCCAGAACACGCATGAAGTCAATTCTAGGCCGCCCATCAAAAATGATTGATGAATCAATCATTTTTGATTTATCCTGCCGCTGCCTTGCCCCGGCCTCGCCGGCCCACGATGAAAATCGGCATCAACGGCTTTGGCCGCATCGGCCGCCTGGTGTTCCGCGCCCTCTGGGGTCGCCCCGGCATCGAGCTGGTGCATGTCAACGACCCGGCAGGGGATGCCGCCGCCGCCGCCCATTTGCTTGAGTTCGACTCGGTGCATGGCCGCTGGCCGGTGGCGGTGTCATGCCCCCCAGAAGCGGCCAGCCAACCCGACAGCTTTTTGGTGCAGCAGCTGCGGGTGGGCTACAGCCAGCAAAAAGACCCCACTGCCGTGCCCTGGAATCAGGCCGGTGTGGAGCTGGTGCTCGAATGCAGCGGCAAGTTCAAAACCGCCGCAACCCTTGAGCCGTACTTCAGTGCGGTGGGCCTGCAGCGGGTGATTGTGGCCTGTCCGGTGAAAGGGGTGGTCGCCGGAGCGGAAGCACTAAACATCGTCTACGGCGTCAACCACCACCTCTACGACCCCAGCCGCCACCGCCTGCTGACCGCCGCCTCCTGCACCACCAACTGCCTGGCACCGGTGGTGCAGGTGGTGCAGGAAAGCTTCGGCATCCGCCACGGTTCGATCACCACCCTCCACGACGTCACCAACACCCAGGTGGTGGTGGATGGGTTCAAAAGCGACCTGCGCCGGGCCCGTTCCTGCATCCAGAGCCTCATCCCCACCACCACTGGCTCGGCCCGGGCGATTGGGATGATCTTTCCCGAATTGCAGGGCAAGCTCAACGGCCACGCCGTGCGGGTGCCGCTGCTCAATGCCGCCCTCACCGATGCGGTGTTCGAGCTCTCGCGGGAGGTGAGCGCCGAGCAGGTGAACGCCGCCTTTGCAGCGGCCGCCAACGGGTCGTTGCAGGGAATTCTGGGTTACGAAACCAGGCCGTTGGTGTCGATCGACTACGTCAACGATTCACGCAGCGCCATCGTCGATGGTTTGTCGACGATGGTGGTGAACGGCACCCAGCTCAAGGTCTACGCCTGGTACGACAACGAGTGGGGCTACAG
>JBIIRU010000049.1:0-12080 GCA_044341355.1 Cyanobium sp.
GGGCCTGGGGCCCTGCGGGGCTGGCCGCGGCTTCTGCCACCAAGCGGGTGATGAGGATGAACAACAACAGCGTGCCCAGGTTGGGCATCACCGTTTGCAACAGGCCCGCCTGGGCCGCCTGGGCCTCGAGGCGGAAGCCGGAGGTGATCGCTTGCTGGTAGGGCTGCCACCAATGGCGAGCCGCCGCCGTTTCCACCCCCGCCAAGCGCAGTTTGGCCACGCTGGTGATCAGCTCGAGGTTGCGGCTGCTGGCTTCGGCCAGTTCCTCTTCACGGCGGCGCTCCAATCGCTGGTAGCGCCGGCCGATCCACACTGTTGGTACTACAAGAAACACCGCCAACAGCAGCGCCAAGGCCGTGAGTTTGACGCTGATCCGCAGCATGAACAACAGAAAAACCCCACTCAGCAAGGCCTGCAGGGCACCGCCGCTCAGCAGGGATTGGATTTCCCGCTGCACGGTGGCGATGGCCCCGAAGCGCAGGGCCAGTTCACCTGCTTTGTACTGACGGAAAAAGCTGTAGGGCAGTTTCAACAGGTGGTTAAGGGCAGCCAGTTCGAGGCGATTTCCCCCCTTCTGCTGCACCGTTATCAATGTGCGCGACTGGGTCCATTGCAGGCCGACGTTTGCCAAGGCGGCGGCCACGAGCAGGAGGCCCAACTGGAGCATCAAGGTGGTGTCTCTATCAGGTAGGGCTTGGTTGGTGAGCAGAGTGTTGAAGGTGGGCAACAGCAGCCCGAGCAGGGTGCTGAGCGTGGCGGTGAGTAGGGCCGGCCGGAGGGAATTGCTCAGTAGGGCCAGCCCCAGGCCAAGCAGGGCTCCCAGGGCCCCCAGGCCACCCATCCAGCGGATGGCGCCCACCTCGCGGCCGATCGCCAGCAGAAAGCCAAGGGCCAGTCCCAGCGCCGTGAACAGCAGCACCATGCTGGTGCCGTGGCTGGCTGGCCCAAAGCTGAACCGCACCAATCCCGTGGCCGAAGTGTCAGCTGATTGCAGGGCCGGGATCACAAACAAGCCCCTCAGAACGGCATCAGGCGGCAGGTCTCGGCGGCGGAGGCGCCGGGGGGGCCGGTCGGGTTGGTTGGGATCGCGCAGCCGGTAGCCGTCGGGTTCTGAGAGAAGCAGCAGGGGACCCTCGGGCCCCATCCAGATCAAATCACCGCAGTCGCGGCGTAGATCACGCCGGTCGAAACTAAGGGGCCGGGCGATCAGATCGGCCTGTTCCAGCAGGGCGACCAGGCAAACCTGGGGGTCGTCAGGTATCTGCAGAAGGGGTCGCGCCGTGGTGCTATTACGCTCGGCCAGCCAGCCCACGAGGCGGGTGAGGGGGGGAGTGGCGGCGTTGTTGATGCTTTGCGTTGCTGGCGTGCCGGGACCCAGCAGCTCAGCCAGCAGGGTGGCTGGATCGGGTATATCGGCGAGGGGCAAGCCTGCTGTGGGTGGGCTGGGGCTGGTGGGTTCAAGTGCGGCTTCGGGTGCGTTGGAGCTGTAAGGAGCACCAACGGCTTTGGGCCACTGTTCTTGGGCTGCGGCAGCCGGATCGTGGGCTGCGGCAGCTGGAATCAGACGGGCTGTCCTGACTACTTTCAAACGCAGCAGCAAACCCGGTGGCGGGGCCGGTAGAGCCGGCAACAGACAAGGGGCATTGATGCAGCGCAGCGTGCGTCTCACCAGAGGTAGTCCTTGCTGATCCAGCTGGATGGCAATCAGCGCGACTTCTCCCTCCAGTAACACCAAGGCTCGCTCGCCTGCCGCCAGCGAAGGCCAGGGTTGCTCATGGCCTGAAGGGAGGCGATCAGCTGCTGGGTTGAAAGGTGAGGCTTGGCTGGAGATAGGTGAGAACAGCAGGGGGGCAAACTTGTTGATAAGCAGTATGGGAGATTGATCAACAAGCCTGATTAGTTTAGCTGCTAAAGCAATTAAAGCCAATGTTGGGTTGTCCCGGTTCAATGGACAGGTAGTTAAGCCGCCTGCCTAATTGAGAATGATCACCATGACACGACAAAGCCGCCATTTCACGGCACAGCAGAAAGCCGAGGTCATAGCCCTTCTTGATTAGGCACCAAGCTCCTCAGCCCTCAGGAAGCGCTCGGGCCTTGCGGTGCAATTGCAGGTAGCCATTAGGATCTTACCCGTCATCTCATCCAGGTTAAGGAAACTCTGATAAAGACGGCTTCATCCAAAGAATCTAGTCTCATTCTCCTCAGTAAGACGATAATAAGCGGATTTTGCCCGGATTTCGCTCACAGCAGTCCCTGCAAGGAGGTCCAGGCAGTTTCCACCACGCGTTTTGCTTGATTTCTGGATGATTATCGATCCTTAGACACACTAAGCCCTTGTATCACGCTGGATCAGGTATTCGCTCCCGCACCATCCAGAGATTTGCCAGGGCAAAGAGCAGCTTCAGTTTGAGGTCGTTATTGCGGATGCCTCGGTAAAAGACCTTCCGGAAACCAAACTGGCATTTAATGATCCGAAAGGGATGCTCCACTTTGGCGCGGAAGTGGGCTTTCGCTGTCTCAATCAGATCTAGAAGCCTGCCATCAGGTGTATCTGGAAGCACTCTGCGTTGGCCAGGCTTCATGGAAATTCTGAACTCAGCTAGGCATTCCTGAAAATCGTCACGTTTCTCGATGCCGATGTGGCCTGCATCGCCGTAGATGAGGCGTTCATCCTAAAGCGACGATTGAACCGATAACAGAAGGCGCCAAGGTAGCGATCAGCGTACTTATCAAATTTAAGGGCGTGGAACATTCCGCTGAAGCTGGTTTTTAAGTTACTGATCACCGTGTTAATCCAGCGGAAATCAGGGAGATCCTTGGGATTGCGGCCATTAACGATCACTGGCTGATGAATGCAGCCCACCTCTACCACAGTACGGAAGCAGGCCAGCCCATCGGAGATCACCTCACATACTCGTCCTAAGGTGTCCTGGGCCCAGTCTGCGATCGCTGCAAAGGAGAAGGTTTCAACCTTGGCCACTTTCATGTGAATGGGGTGACCAGCCTCATCAAGGTAGACGGCTGCGACGATCGGCACCTTGTTCTCTGATCCTAGACCAGGCTTGCCGCCATTTTGTTTTCCACCCAGGTAAGCGTCATCCAGCTGAACCTTTCCCCGCAGTACATAGGATGTCTCCCGCCCACTCATCACTTGCATAATCTTGTTGTGAAGCAGCCATGCAGTTCAATAATTTACACTCAACATTCTCATCAAGCAGAGCAAAGAAATACCTGTTTTAACGTCCCCAACCAGATAAAAGGCTTGGAACCACTTGGTCATCGGCAGCTTGGTGGCTTCCATGATTGTTCCCGCAGTGACTGTCGTCTGATGACGGCAACTCCGGCACTGATAGCGCCTGTGGCGACGCCTATACATAAGACTATGCTCCTGCTCTACACATCTGGGACAACGGAATCCATCTGGCCAACGGGTTTGCTCAAGAGCTGCCCCGCATTGTTCCTCGGTGCCGTACAGCTAAAGAAACTGCTAAAATGTAATCCCAGGCTGAAACCGGAACCTGTTCATGGGCATGGAATTAGATTTAATACATAAGTACCAGTCTAGCCCCAAAGACCGCTCTCGGAACTTGGTATCCAATCCAGTAAATCTTTGCAAAGCACCTCACGAAGTCCAAGTCAAGGTTCGCGGACAAATGATCGAAGTACCCATTGACAGTTGCTGCTGATCTTACCTACTTTATCCATTAAGCATGTCGATCCAAGGCTCGTCATGCCATTACGTTAGCTCAATTCACTGTTCGGAGAAGTTTCATGACCAACAAAGAGATTATCCAGGCTTGGAAAAATCCCAAGCTTCGTTCCAACCTTCCTAATGCGCCGGAATCGCCCGCCGGCCCCATTGAATTGGATGAGGCTGCCCTTGAAGGAGTAACAGGTGCCAAAGAGATGGCTTGTATCACTGGATTTAAAATATGTGATAGTGGCGGAAGAGTTTGCACGCTCACTACTGAATGTATCTGCCCTTGGTGGACTCCAATAATCACTGACCGGATACCACTATAGTTAATAATCAACACAGGCACATGGGTATTTCACCACGTGCCTGTTTTTTTATCTTCATGTATGTCATTTTCAGCTCCTCAACCCTCTGCATTGATACCAGCGCTAACATTCCTGGAGCGCTTGGCATTTTGGCGAGACAAAAAAGCAACTATCAATCATATCGATATTGATATAGATAAAGCTCAGGAGTGGATTGGGCGCATACAATCCATGCCTCCGTTTGACAATAATCCGGAAATTTGGAGCAGATTTCTGGTTCATTTTAAGCTATCACAGCAAGATGCCCTGAGCGTCTTAGGCTTATCTCCGCTGTTATTAGCGGATCATCCCATAGTTACCCGGTTGGCTTCAGCACTAGAAGAATCTCTAACAGCATCAGGAGATGACCTCAATCCAATTACCCTCCCGGAACATTCGGGTCCACTTGGTGGTTTCCTTGAACTCTCACGCCCGTTACTACAACAAGCGTTGAGACGCTTGGAAAGAGAGGTCCCTCCGGGACGATATACCTATGATCAGCTGAAGGACCTGTTCCTTAACCCCATGCTCAACGTGGCTTATGCGGCAAGCCATCGCATGTTGGTACTGGAACTCAACATCGCCCGACTGGAAGATCGATTAGATGGTGAATCTCCTGATGAGCGTTTCAAAAGTTTTATTGAGTTGTTGCAAAAGCGTTCAGTCTGCCAATCTATCTTTTCTGACTACCCAGTGCTGACTCGACATGTGCTGGAAGGGCTGGAACAGCTCACTGATGCTATCCTCGAAATGCTGCACAGACTGGAAGCAGACAGAGCCCTCTTAACAGAAACATTCTTCCAAGGACAAGATTTTGGTGCCCTTGAACAGATCACCATGAGTGGTGATGGTCACCGGAGCGCACGACGGGTGCTGTTGCTTGTCTTCAAAGATCAGCGCTTAGTTTACAAACCCCATAGCCTAGCCGTAGATATGCAATTTCAACAGCTCCTTCGCTGGATTAATTGTAAGGGCTTTACACCCGAATTCCGCCCTATTCTTTGTCTCGACAGGGGACCCTACGGGTGGTGTGAATTTGTGGAAGCCTCCGACTGCAATGAGCCTGAGCAAATCAAAAGTTTTTATCAACGCCAGGGTAGCTTGCTGGCACTGCTTTATGCCATGCTTGCCACAGATGTTCATCATGAAAATCTTATTGCTTCTGGGGAGTATCCCGTCCTTGTGGATCTTGAATCTCTCTTTCATCCCCACCTCAAGCCGATAGCCAAAGGAGATATTATTCAGCAAACAACTGATGCTCTTACCTATTCAGTATTGCGCACCTCAATGTTACCAGTGCCGGAATTCTATGGGCAGAACGAAAGCCCCACCGATGTTTCCGCACTCAGTGAAGTTGAAGGCCAGCAGGGAATGGGATGGATGGCTTATGTCGACATGGCCGTACCTGACGCAGCCAGAATCTCTCGCCTGACAATCGAGATGAAGGGTAGCAGTAATTTGCCAACACTCAATGGTGTCAAATCCATACCTTCTGATCACGTGAATGATCTCCAATACGGTTTTGAAAGCTTCTATCGTTTCTTACTTGTCCATCGTGACGAGATTCTACAGGATGATGGTCCAATCGACTCATTCACTGGCGCAGAAGTTCGTTTCATCTTTCGCAATACTCGTTCCTACGGAAAGCTCCTGCATGAGACCTTGCACCCGGATTTGCAACGCGATGCACTGGATCGTGATATGTATTTCTTCCGACTTTGGGGAATTCTGAACGAACGTACCGATGTTGCCCCTTTGGTCGAGAGCGAACTCGAATCCCTTTGGATGGGAGACATACCATACTTTCATACCGAAACCGAATCTCTTTTCCTTTATGACCACGCCAATCGCAAATTTTCTGGTCTTCTTGGGCAATCATGTCTTTCAGAAGTAAAGCGTCACCTCCGCCAATTGGGGGAAAGCGATCTGGTCCGCCAGCTCTGGTTCATTCAAGGAGCGATGACCTGCCATGAAATCTCTCTCGATCAAGGCTGGAATCGACCCCGGTTGAGTCTTTCAGACGTTGACATTCCATCGGCGCCTTTGGACACGCAATATCTCCTGAATGCCCAAAGGGTGGGGGATCGCCTAGTCGATCTGGCATTGGTGGATCCCGAGGGAACTCATGCCAGTTGGCTTGGGCTGATTTTTTACCAAGAAAAGGTATGGCGAATCATGCCTTTAGGCATGGATCTCTACAACGGACTGAGCGGTATCTGTCTCTTTTTAGCCTACCTTCATGAGATCACTGGCACACAGTCCTACCTTGACCTAGCACGGGCTGGCGTGCGTACAACTCTCCTCCACCTGGAGATAATGCAGCAGCGTATCTCCCTTACGGGTGCATTCGGTGGATGGGGAGGGTTGGTATACACTTTCAGCCATCTTGGCCGTCTTTGGGATGATGATGAGCTATTGGCGGTGGCCGCAAATTCCGCCCGTCAAATTTTGCGTCTGGCCGAAGAGGATCAGGATTTTGATGTGATCCATGGAAATGCGGGTGCCATCCTTGCGCTTGATTCTCTTGCGGTTGGCAACGATTACCCCACCCTCGCTCTCGAAACAATGGAGGCCTGCGGACGCCATCTCATAAAATCTTCACGAATCCTTCGAAGAGGGCGCGGCTGGAGCAGCCGCATCATGGCCAGCGCCCCACTCGCCGGCTTCTCCCACGGCGCTGCGGGTATCGCCGCCGCCCTTGCTTTGCTGGCTCGTCGCACCGGCCAATCCATTTATGCCGCCATGGCAGATGAAGCAATCGCTTACGAACGTAGTCTTTTTGATCCGGTGGCAGGAAACTGGCGTGATTTGCGAAGTCTCAAACCCGATGCCGACCTTGACGGGAAGCTTCCCGATCACTTCCCCGTCGCTTGGTGCAACGGTGCTCCAGGCATCGGCATGGGACGACTGCACATGGGATTGGATAACCAAGAGGTGTCTCACGATTTAGACCTTGCCTTGGCGGCCACAAATCGTGAAGGTTTTGGCCTCAATCACAGTATTTGCCACGGAGATCTTGGCAACCTCGACCTGCTGCTGGAATGCCATCGACAAGCCCACCCCGGTGTCTCCCAGGCGGATATCGACCGATGGGGGCAAGCTATATTGAAGGGAATCGAGAAACGGGGCTGGATCTCAGGAACCCCTCGTGGTCTGGAGAGCCCGGGACTGCTTACCGGTATTTCAGGTATTGGCTACCAGTGCTTGCGTCTGGCCAGGCCCAACCTTGTGCCATCTGTGCTCATGTTGGCCGCCCCGGTCTGAAGATTCAGCTGAGCCTGCTCTGATGCTTCTTCAGCCAACCGCAGCGGCTTCTGATCTTTGGGACACCTGAATTACCTAGCTTGATTAGCAAGCTTACTGGCTGGGCAGCACTATGGTACATAGTAACTAGTCCAAACATGGCGCGAAACGGCATTCAGTTTCAAAAATGGCATTCCTTGCTGGATTTTCAGCGTTTGTGCGGGATAGAAGAGTTTTGTGTGGCAGCTTTGGAGCGGGCTCGATGGCCTACTGGTTTCTGTTGTCCGCCTTGGGCTAGCCATTACTACGGCATTGTCTACGGACGGCGCCTCAAGCGCTATCAATGCCGCTCATGCCGCCATCTAGCCACGGTCATTGCAGGCACAATCTTGGAGGATACCTAGCCCATAGGATTCTGCGAAGCAGTAGCTGTCCCTCTGACGGTTTTGTTTCTGGCCTACTATCTGATCAACTAGGCCGAAACCGGCATCTCCTCCCTCGATTTGAGCCGTAATTTGGTATTGAACTAAAAAACCGCATGGTTACTGCACAACAAGATCATGCGGGAGATGAGCGAGCGAGAGGAGTCCTATGTGCTGCTGGGAAAAATACAAATGGATGATGCTTACCTTTGCGGAGAACCACCGGGCGGCAATCCAGGTCGAGGATCGGAGAACAAGGTACTAGTCGTCACGGGGAAATGGGCATAGTCCAAAGGGCCGGCCCAGAAAGGCTTTCACCTGCTCATCAAGGCCCTGACAGATGCGACTCACCTCCGATTTGGAGATGCCGCTGGTGTAGGACTCCAACACCACGGCGTAGAGGGCCTTGTCGACCCGGCGGCGGGGCCCCAGCCAGTTGGGGGAAAAGCTACAGCGCCTCAGTTTGGGGATAGCCAGGGTGGTGTCGCACACCTGGATGGTGAGCAACCGCCTGCGGTGGCCATTGCGGTGGGTGGAGCGCTGATCGGGGCAACGCTCGTGGAGTTGGGCGCCGGTGAGCGCCGAAACCTCCGCTTCCAGCAGCTGCTGAAAGCCGCGGCGCACAATCTCATGGATCAGAGCGCCAGCAGTGTTGCCCTGATCCATGGGCTGGCTCAGCTCGAAGGCGTCACTATGGGTGTGGGTCACAGACAGGCCCACCATGGAGTCCCCGTTAAAAGACGCATCGTCGGCACTTCGATCAGTACATCCTCAATTGCTGGAGCATTGAGGCCGTGCCACTGCTGCATCGGGTGAATGCACGACATGGTCTTCAACGGATAGGGAGGACGACCGCATTTGGATCCGATCTTGGAGTAGAATTGCTCAATGAAATAGATATATGCATCCATATTAGTCAGTAATTGCTCCCTTTTGATGTGGATCTTCGTTGTGGTCTGCTCCCAATCACTGAATCCGATCAGCTTGCATCCCATGACCACTTACTACTGCTGGAATCACAGGGGAATTCTCGAGTGGATCGGCTGGGTTTTCCAGGGTCTCCCTTGTTGTTTTCCTTGGTTCACCCCCACTCCTCGGCAAACACCCGCCGCACGATTTCGGTCACCTCGGCAGCCATGCGGGCGTCGTGGCGCACGCCGGCGCCGGGGGCCGTGGGGATGCGCAGGGCCAGGGCGAAGCTGCGTTGCCTCGGTTGGCCGCTGTGCAGGTCGCTGAACTGGGCAAAGGCGGCGTAGGTGAGGGCGTCAATCTTTGGATCTGCAGTTTCAGCGCCGTAGCCCAGCTTGGAAATAATCACGGGGCTTGCCACCGCATCGACCAGGCCCAGGTTTTCCAGGGCCGCATCAATATAACGGGCGCTGTCGTGGCCCAGGCCCTCCACCACGGTTCGGAGGCTGGTCCAGTGGGCGCCTGCCAGACGTTGATCGGGCCCCAGCTGGTGGTGCCAGCCCACCAGGGTCAGCAGCCGCACCAGATCGGCGGCGCTCACCAAGTTGCGGCTGCGGGGCGGTTCGCGGTAACCAACCAGCACCCCCGCCGGACCAAACAGGGCGCCGTTTTCGATGTAGCTCGGTGTTCCGTAGCGGCCCATCAGCACCAGGCTTGGGTTGGCCGTCAACTGGCGCAGCCATTGCTGCACGTTCTCCTCTCCCGGATTCACCAGGCTCTTGAACAGGGCCCCCAGGGCATTGGAGTGGCCTGGCGATTGGGCGTCCTTTTCGTAGCTCACCATCTGACGAAACAAATCACCAAACCCTTCGCCTCCGGCTGCCAATCCCACCCCACCAGCTGCCAATCCCACCCCACCGGCGACCGCTGCCACTGCCTCTGCCACTTCTGCGCCCAATCCGCTCCTATCCGCGGGCCCGATCCGGCAGTCGCCAATCGGGGTCATGGGGCTGCGGCGGTTGGCCTGGCAGAGCACATGCAAGGCCGCGGCGATTTTGGTGGCACTCCAGAACTGCACATTGACACCCTCTGCCTGGCGGCCATACCAGCGCACCCGCAGGGGTTGGTCGGCGCCGAAACTGCCAATAGCAACGCAAGCCTGGGCCACCTCCTCGCTGAGAAACTCCAGGCCGCCAAGGCCATCTTGTCCCGACAGGATCGCTGCAGCCTGGCCCCGGCGGGGATAGCTGCCAAAGCCGGGGCTCGGCGCCGGATAGGGCACTAAACCTTGGGGAACCTGCTCAAGATGGCGCGCGTAAGCCGGCACCGAGGCTTCGAAGGGAGAACCGGCCAGGCCCCGATCCAGCAGGGGCAGATGGTCGTCACTGGCCAGGCCTTGCGCCTGCAGCTCCTCGCCCTGCCGCCTCAGCCGCCGGTAGAAGCTGGTAGGAGCCGGGCCAGGGCGGGCCAGGGCGGCGCTTAGGGCTGCCCTGGTGCGTACGCCGATGATGCCGTCGGGCCGCAGGCGGGCCCGCCGTTGGAAATCCCTGGTCGCCAAGGAAAATTCGGTGTTGTCCGCTGCCGTGATCGGGCCGGCCAGAAAACCCAGCTCGGCCAATTGCCTTTGCTGTTCGAGTTGCAGCGGCGCCGATGGGGGTAGAGGCGATGGAGAGGGCGCTGAAGGGGTGGGCGTTGAAGCGGCCATTGCCTAGGCGGCCCTGCTGGCGGCCAGCGATGGCTGGTCGCTGCCACGGCGCTCGACTTGCAGGGCCAGTTCATCGAGGTCGGAGGACTCCAGGGGCAGGTCGAACCAAAAAGTGGTGCCAACCCCGGGTTCGCTGGCCATCTGAATCCGGGTGCCGTGTTTGTCGAGAATGCCCCGCACAATCGCCAGTCCCAGGCCGGTGCCAGCCTCGGTGTGGACTGCATTTTCGACCCGGAAAAAGCGTTCGAAGATCCGCTCCTGGTCGGCGGGGGAGATGCCGTAGCCGGTATCGGCAATCTCAACGCGAAGCCGGGGCAAGGGGGAGGTGAGCAGGCAGCTCGGACCCTGCAAGCGAGCTTGGGCGTCGGGCAAAGGACAGAGATCGGGCCAGGGGTAGGCCCGCAGCGTCAGCTGACCGCCGCTAGGGGTGAACTTGAGGGCATTGCCCACCAAGTTGTCGAGCACCTGCAACAGCAGGTCCCAGTTGCCAAGCACCCGCGGCAGGTCGTCGTCGCTCTGGCAGGCCAATGTCACCCCCCGTTCCCGGGCGTTGAGGCGATAGGTGCGCAGGGTTTGTTCGATGGCCGAGCCGAATTCGATCGATTCCAGCGGACAGGCCCGTTCCGATTCCAGCCGGGAGAGGTCGAGCACATCATTCACCAAGCGGGTGAGGCGATCGGTTTCGGCGTTGGCAATGCCCAGGAATTCAGTTTTCTGTTCTTCGGTAAGGCTGTCGGCGCAGTCGTGCAAGGTTTCGACGTAGCTTTTGATGTTGGACAAGGGTGTGCGCAACTCGTGGGAGACGTTGCTGATGAAACGGCTCTGGGCTGCGTTCAACTCCACCTCGCGGGTCAGGTCCTGGATGGTCATGGCGATGCCCTTGAGGCTTTCGCCGCTGGCATCCCGCACCGATTGCAGCACGATCCGCAGGGTGCGGGCCGGTTCGCCAAAGCTGCAGCGCACATCAGTGCTGTCCTTCTCGCCCTCCATGAGCGCCAGCAGGGGCCCATGCAGTTCCATGGCCAGCACATCCGGCAGGGCGTTGGTCAGTTCGTTGCCCTCCAGGGTGCGACCCTCCCAGCGGAACAAGCGCCGGGAGGTGGGGTTGGCCAAGACGATCTGACCCTCCGCATCCAGCAGCACCGCCCCATCGGCCATGGTGGCGATCAGGGATTGCTGCTTGCTTTCGGCGGCGGTCAGCTCCTCGATATTGGCCGCTTTGTAATCCTCCAACTGGGACGCCATCGTGTTGAAGCCCTCCAGCAGCTCCCCCAGTTCGCCACCAACTGGCAGATCGATGCGGGTGTTGAAGTTGCCGCCGGCGATTGAGCGCACCCCCCGCAATAAATCCTTCAGTGGTTGGGTGATGGTCAAGGCATTGATCACCGAGCCCAGCATCACCAAAACCCAGATCGAAATGAACACCGCAACGGTGACCTCGCGGGTGAGGGCAGCACTGGCCAGCAGGGTTTCGTTGGGGTTGATGCCCAGGGCGACGACGCCCAAGTAGTGATCGTCGCTGACGATCGGCACGAACACATCGGTCACCTGGCCATCGGGGGTCAGGTGTTGGCGGATCAGGGGATTGTCGGGCCGCTTTTGCAGGTCGGCGGGAAGCTCGAGGCGACGGCTGAGCAGTTGATCGCCAGGACCGCCGGCCCCCCCCGAACCCATCGGGATGCCCAGGTAGAGCAGACCATCGGCATCGGCGAAAAAGATGTAGCGCAGGCTGCGGCTGGTGCGCCAAAACTGTTCGGCGA
>JBIIRU010000302.1:0-3488 GCA_044341355.1 Cyanobium sp.
CACGGGGGTCGTCTCCGAGGTGGGGTCGAGAAATAAGCGGGCATTAGTCTACAGACTGGCTGTAGGGAACCAAATCCGGAGAGCCCTGGCTCCGGATTCTTGGGGCCACTGGATCAGTAGCGGTAATGGGCGAAAGCCTTATTGGCTTCGGCCATCTTGTGGGTTTCCTCACGCTTGCGGACGGCACTGCCGGCCTCATTGGCGGCATCCATCAGTTCACCGGCCAGCTTCTGGGCCATGCTTCGGCCGTTGCGAGCACGGGAGAAATTAACCAACCATCGCAGGGCCATCGCTGTCCCCCGCTCCTGTCGGACTTCCATGGGCACCTGATAAGTGGCTCCGCCGACCCGACGGGCCCGGACCTCAACAAGGGGGGTTGCATTACGAACAGCGGTCTCGAATAACTCGAGGGGATCGGATCCGGTCCGGTCGTTGATTAGCGAGAAAGCATCCGAGAGAATTCTCTGGGCTGTGGACTTCTTGCCATGCTTCATCAGCCTTGCCACGATCATCGAGGCCAAACGGCTGTTGAACTGTGGATCCGGCAGGACAGGTCGCTTTTCGGCGGCGTTGCGGCGGGACATGGGAGCGGTTTAGGGAAACGGGCGATGGGGAGGGCGGTTGCTGAGAGTCGCGGCGGGACCGCGCTACTTACACCCGACGAGTGGAGCTCAGGCCTTGGGAGTTTTGGCGCCGTACTTCGAACGGGACTGGCGCCGATCCTTGACACCAGAGGTGTCAAGGGTGCCGCGGATGATGTGATAGCGAACCCCCGGGAGATCCTTGACGCGACCACCGCGAATGAGCACAACGGAGTGCTCCTGCAGGTTGTGGCCGATGCCTGGGATGTAGGCAGTCACCTCAAACCCTGAGGTGAGGCGGACCCGTGCCACTTTGCGCAGGGCCGAGTTCGGCTTTTTGGGAGTTGAGGTGTAGACACGGGTGCAGACGCCACGGCGTTCCGGGCAGGCGCGCAGAGCCGGCGACTTGGTTTTGCGGGTGAGGCGCTGCCGTTCGGTGCGGATCAGCTGCTGAATCGTGGGCATCGAGGGCCGGAGTGCTGCTCGGAGGACATTGGTCGGACGTCCGACCGTTTTCGACAATCCGACACCCTACGACCCCATGGGCCCGCGAACCCCTGTTCGATCAAAGGAAGCCCCACAGGCACAGCCGCTTACCCCCTCTCCGGATCGCACCAAAAAGCCTCCGCCGCTGAGATCGCCTCGGTAATCGAGCTGCAAGCCATTCAAGAGGGCAACTTGATCACCTGGGGCATAGAGGGTGATGCCATCCGCCCTGGCCAGGGGAATTCCGGCTAGGTGACCGGGCCGCAAGCGAATGGTCCAGGCGGCGCAGCGGCCTTCGAGCAGATCGAGATGCATCAAGCCCGGAGTACCTGCCACAGCCGCCTGGCGACAAAGTTCAGCGGCGGCGGCGGCGGTGATGCGCAAACTATGGCCCCGGGGCACGATGTTCTGGTTTGGGATCTCCAATCTGGCAGGACGCAGCCTTAGGAGCCATTTGGCGCAGCACGATCCGGCTCCATTGGCACCAATCCAAGACCGTTATGGATTGCCGCCGTCACACCCCGCCCCCGCACGGTCTGGGTGCCACCCATCACCAGGCCAGTGGAGCTTCCCCCATCCAGGTTGAGGGCCTCCTGGAGCCCCATGGCCTGCAGCAGCCGTGCCGCCTCCGCCAGGGTGGGACCGCTGTCATCGACCCCTTCCAACGTCACCAGCCAAAGCAGGCGGCCATCACTGCCGATCACCGTGCGCGGTGCCCCCTGGGAGAGGAAGGCGGCACCAAAGCCCTCGGCTGACCCATCCAGCACCAGCTGTCCTTGCTGAAGCAGCAAAGGGCCACCTCCAATCACATTGGCGGCCAAGCCCAAGTCGGAATTCGGCCGGCTATTGATCGTCAATCGATCCCCCTCTCTCCAGGGCAACGGGCTGCCCCTGGCAACCAGGAGCGTGTCGAGCGGGCCAAGTTTTACGCCATCCACCAAGGTCGCCGCTTCCAGCCGTTGAACCACAACGCCCTGACGAATCAACACTGCGGATTCATGGCCGCTTAGAGGGCGATAAACCGGTCCCCAATCAGCTGTGTAACGGGAAAGCCCCCGCTGGACATAGCCACTGTTGAGGGTTTGCAGCAGCACCGATGGCCCCCTGGAATCGCCCACCCATTCCTGCAATTGCAACCGGCCGAAGCGAGGCAGCCGGCGGGGATCCCAGGCCACCACGCCGCGATTCAGGATCGGCCCTGAAAGCCAACGCCCCTGATCCTTGATGGCCCCGAGGGGCAAGCGCCGCACCCGATTGAAGAAACCTCCGTTGATGGCCACAACAGCGTCGTAACGACGGGCCAACTGGGGCAGCAGGCTCAGCCCCTCCATCCCCCCTCCTCGACTGAGGGGTCGCAAGGCAACGGGACCGAAACGGGGATCAAGGCGGACGGCATTTAGTCGCACGCGGCGCCCATCCAGCACCCGTACCTGCCGATCCCATCGCAGTTGGGCCCCCAGCAGGGACTGCAGACGTCGATCCAACCCCCCTGGGGACGCCCCTTCGACGCCAACCGCCCCTGGGGTAACCGCCCCAGGCGGGCCGTCCGCCCAGTCGATCACCAAGCGGGCGGGAGCCCCAAGGCTGAAGACTTGGCGCAGGGGGCGGCCACCAGGGCCAGCCAGCAGCAGATCATCGCCAACCACCTGGGCCCCCAGGCCACTGGCCCGCAAGCGTTGTTCGGACCCCAGCCCCGGCTGCAAACCGATTTGCAGGCCGGCTTCGCTCTGGCGAACCAAAAGGGGTCCACTCAGGTCCAGAACAAAACGAGCGGTGCCTGCTGGGGCAGAACTGCGACGCACTCGCATCAACCGTGCCCCTGGCAGAGCCAGTTGCAACTGGGGCCCTGCGAACGTGACGCGAACCCCAGCCGCCTCCAGGAACGGGGCCGCATCGACCCCCACCTCATCTGCCAAGGACAGCTGGGCCTGCCTTGAAACCGGCAAGGTCGTACCAAACCACTGCAGGTCGAGCCCACCATCGGGGCGGCCATTGCTGCTGAAACCCAGCTGGCCTTGGAGTACATCCAGGGGCAACCAGATCTGGGCGCGAGCCCCCCCGACCCCAGGGCGCCAGATCCAGGCCACCCGCTGCGGCCTGCCATTGATCAAGATCTGATCACCCCGGCGCTCGCCTGCAATCGCCCGGCGCTGATCCAGGCCGCCAGGCGCCGCAGGCCTGGTCAGGTCACGCCCCCCGGAGAATGCCGCCGGAAGCGGCGGTAAAGGGGGAGGGGCCGCCTGCACAGGCAGGAAAGCGCCCACCAGGACCATGGCAGCGCCTAGCCGCCAGGTGCGAATGTCCATCGACCGATCCTCCCCTAACCGCATCCAGGGCGATGGCGAGAAAGTTAGCCCTGATCAGTGGACGGGAGAACGGATCCCTAGGATCCCAACTCTGCTCAGAGGGGGGTTCGTACTC
>JBIIRU010000303.1:0-3486 GCA_044341355.1 Cyanobium sp.
AGGGCCAGGGTCAAGTTGGCTGCGAAGAGGGAATCACTGACGGCCGTACGGCCCCACAACAGGGCAAGGGGTGAAAGGCCAAAGGCCAGGGCGGCCCCGAGGGCAACAGCCGGACCGGTGGTGGGCGCTTTCGCTGGGGTTGCGGCCAAGGCTGGTTGGGGCCAGCGCAGCAGGGTGTCACAGAGGGCCAGCATCACCAGCACCGCCCCGAGGGCGGAGGGGAAGCGGGCTGCCCAGGTGCCCAGCGGATTCCAGGTCATCTGGGCCGGCAGGCCATAAATCAGCCCCATCAGCCAATACACCAGGGGTGGTTTGTCGTAACGGGGCAATCCATTGACCCGGGGAATGAGCCAATCCCCTGTTTCGGCCATGGCCCGCGCCGCTGCGGCGAACAGGGGAGGGGTTTCATCCACCAAACCGGTGGCGCCTAGCTGCCAAAAGAAAATCAGCACTCCCAGCCCAAGGGTCAGCAGCAGCCAAGGGCCGGGGCGGAGGGGATGGACCTTCAAGACATCTCCTCTGATGAGACGTTGGACCAGCGTCCTTGCCATAGGGCCTGGCGCTGGTGAATCAAGAGCACAGACAGGAGCGCCAACAGGGCCCCCAGCCACTGCAATGGCCGCAGGCTTTCCTCCAGAAACAGGAGTCCACTCAACAAGGCGAACACCGGCGTCAAGAAAGTAAGGGCAGTGAAGCCCGTGAGATCACCCTGGCTGGCAAACCAGAAAAATAGGCCGTAGGCCAGGGCACTGCCCAGCAGCGACGCATAGGCCATCAGCCCCCATTGGCTGGCCGTCCATTGCGGCCAGAACGCCAGGGCCGTGGCGGCATTGGTGCCGCCATCGCTGGCTGGGGCCTGGGCCATCCAAGCCGCTCCCAGCACCAGAGGCAGGCCGCCCAGCAGCATGTGCCAGCCCGTCACAGCCAAGGCATCGCTGTGCTTTGTGGCGAAGCGGCAAAGTACCGTACCCACCGCCATGGCCGCCGCCGCCCCCAGCATCCAGAGCTCTCCGTGGCTCCAGGCCTGGAGATTACTGACCCGGGGACCCTCCAGCCACCAATGGCGCAACAGGTCGGCGGGCAACCCCAGGCAGAGAATGCCCAGCACACCGAGCAACAGGCCAACCCAACCCACCGGGTTGATGGCCTCACCAAAAAGGGCACGGGCCAGCAGGGCCACTAACAAGGGCTGGGAGTCGATCAGAACCGATCCCAGACCGGCACCACTGCGGCCCAGTCCCATGGCCAGCAGTCCCTGGAAGAGGGCGCCGTCAACGGCGGCGAACAACAACAGCCAGGGCCAGTCTTGGGCGTCCACGGCCAGGGGCCGACCCAGGGCAACGGCCACAGCCAGCAACACGACGCCGGCGGGCAACAGACGCAGGGCGGCCACCATCAGGGGTTGGGCCCCCGCCAACAAAGGTGTCATCGCCGCCATCGCCGTTCCCCAGAGGGCAAAGGGCAGCAACATCAGAAGCCAACGAATGGCTGGCGTCATCGGAACCTGGCGGGGTTGGTGAACCGATCGGAGCCCTCCTGGCCGTCGCAACCGGCCCACCTTTTTAGGATCCTGCGATCGAACGTGATGCTGATGCCCTGGCCCTGGCGCCGAAAGACCCGCAAAACCCTGGCGCGCATCGCCATCGAGGGTCCCATCAGTGGCGGCACCCGCACCAGGGTGCTCAAGGCCCTTGAGGAGGTGGGCAAACGCGAATGCCCGGCCCTGCTGCTGCGTATCGACAGCCCTGGCGGCACCGTGGGCGACAGCCAGGAGATCCACGCGGCCATCAAGCGCTTGCGCCAAAAAGGTTGCCGTGTGGTGGCCGATTTCGGCAACATCTCAGCCTCCGGGGGGGTTTACGTGGGGGTGGCCGCCGAACGCATCGTGGCTAATCCCGGCACGATCACCGGTTCGATCGGGGTGATTTTGCGGGGCAATGACCTCTCGCGGCTGCTCGAACGGGTCGGCATCCGCTTCGATACGGTCAAAAGCGGCATCTATAAAGACATCCTGTCCCCTGACCGGGCCCTCAGTGAAGACGAACGGCAATTGCTGCAGCAGCTAATCGACGCCAGCTACGACCAGTTTGTAGCCGCCGTCGCCGAGGGCCGGGGTCTTGACGAGGCGACTGTGCGCAGTTTTGCCGATGGGCGGGTGTTTACGGGCTCCCAGGCCCTGGCCCTGGGCCTGGTGGACGAGCTGGGCGATGAGGAACGGGCCCGGCGCTTGGCGGCGGAACTGGCGGGGTTGGATCCGGAGAAAACACGCACGGTTGAATTTGGCAAATCCAGCAAACGGCTGCTGGGCCTGCTGCCTGGCCGCGCTTTTCTGGCGACGCTGGTGGAGGCCGTCACCCTTGACTTCGCCTGGTCCGGCCAACCCCTGTGGCTCTATCGCCCCTGACCATGGTCATGAATCCTGCCCTCGAGCTGCGGGCCCTGCGCGGGGCCACCACCGCCAGCGCCAATACCAGCGAAGCCATCACCGAGGCGGTCAGCGAACTCATCGAGACCCTGGTGCGGGATAATGCCTTGGAAGGTTCCCGCCTGCTGTCGGTGACCTTCTCGGTGACGGCCGATCTCGATGCCTGTTTCCCTGCAGCCATCGCGCGACGGCGCCGTGATTGGGATGCCGTCGCCCTGCTGGACTGCCAGCAGATGGCCGTGGCCGGCGATCTGCCCCGCTGCATCCGCCTGCTGGCCCATGCCTGGATGGAAGCGCCACGGGCGTTGGTCCATCCCTACCTGCGAGAGGCCTCCCGGCTACGGCCAGATCGGGCCCGGCAGGCGTCCTGCGCTGAATCGGTTAGCGCCGATCCAACCAGCTGCCCTGCCGACCACTAGAGCCGTCCTGGGCCAGGGGCCCTGTTGAGAATCAAAGTTCCAGCCACTCTTCGCATGTCTGCCATGTCCCGTTTCGCCAGTTTCTTGCGGCCCTGGCTGCTGGGACTCAGCGGAGCGGCCTTGACCACGACCGCCGGCTTGACCACCAGTGCGCTGCCAGCCCTGGCTCAGGCTACCCCTGGCTTGATGGAATTTCGCTGGGAGAACAATAAAGACTATCGAAAACTCTATTTTTTTCAGAGTGAAACAGCCCGGCTGAAACGAGCGGAGTATTACCTGCTTTTGCGGCCAAAAGATCGCAAAACGGCTATTCTTAAGTTAACAATAACAATCCCAGCCACTTTTAACACCAGCATAGAGCCAAAGCGACTCAAATTTTGCAAGATGGCTGAGGGGGGCATGCTTAAACGCACCCGTTGCGAAAAAACCATACCCGCCACCATTGAAGTGGCCGCCAATGGACGTTCCATCGATATCTTCCCCGACACACCCGTTTCCGATAAGGACACTATTGGCCTCTTCATGAACGTGTTTAACCCTGATACCGCTGCCATGTCGCAGTTCAATGCCCTTGCCCAGGCCCCGGGCCAGTTGCCGATTTCCAGCTATTTGGGCAGCTGGCTGATTCAAATCGACCCCTAG
>JBIIRU010000304.1:0-3480 GCA_044341355.1 Cyanobium sp.
GTCGATCTCGTCCGTCCGCTCGGCCTGATCGGTGTGCCCTGGTTCCTGGTTTTCATCCAACCCGATCTGGGCACCTCCCTGGTGTTTGGAGCCATCGTGCTGGTGATGCTCTTTTGGGCCGGCTTGCCATTGCCCTGGCTGGTCTTGCTGTTGTCCCCCCTGCTGTCGGCGATCCTGGCGGGCACCTTCCCCTGGGCCCTGCTGGCCTGGATTCCGCTGATGGGCTGGTTGGCCTGGCGCAGCCTCCCCTGGAAACGGGTGGGTTTGGCGGTTACCAGCGGCGTGCAAGTGCTTTTCGCCGTGATCACCCCCCAGCTCTGGATGCACGGCCTCAGGGAGTATCAACGCGATCGGTTGGTGCTGTTCCTGGATCCCTCCAAAGATCCCCTCGGCGGCGGCTATCACCTGCTGCAGAGCAAGGTGGGCATCGGTTCGGGGGGGCTCTGGGGCACCGGCCTGATGCACGGCCTGCTCACCAAACTGCGCTTCATTCCCGAGCAGCACACCGATTTCATTTTCAGTGCCGTGGGCGAAGAAATGGGCTTCCTGGGCTCCGCCCTGATGGTCGCCGCCTATGCCTTGCTCTGCTGGCGCCTGATCCAGATTGCCGTCCACGCCCGCACCGATGTCGAGTCGCTGGTGGTGGTGGGGGTTGGTGCGATGCTGATGTTCCAGGTGGTGGTCAACATCTTCATGACCATTGGTTTGGGCCCAGTGACAGGCATTCCCCTGCCCTGGGTCAGCTACGGACGCTCGGCGATGCTCGTCAACTTCGTCTGCCTCGGCTTATGCGCCTCCGTCGGCCGCCGTAGCCACGCCAGCCAACGCTGGTGGTGAGTCTCGCCTCTCTCCATCAACACCTGGCCGAAGGGGCGCCAGCGGGTCGCGGAGATGAGGACAGCGTTCGCCGTCAATGGTGGGCCGCCCTGGCCACCCTGCAGGACGATCTGCTGGACCCGGCCTTGAGCCATCGGGGCGTCTGGTTGGCGATGCCCCTGCCGGCGCTTTACTCCCCCAACCTGCTGAGACACCTCAAAGGCTGGGTTTGGGCTCCGGCGCAGCTCGCCCAGGTGCTCCCCCGCGGCGGTCCACCCCAGTTGCAACGGGGGGCGAGCCCGGCGGACCTTGATCCCGCCAGGCCGACGGGCAGCTGCCGCCGCCTGCCCTTGCGAGAGGGCGATGGCACGGACCCCCTGCTGGTGGTGATCACCCAGGATCTGCAGGTGGCGATGGCCCTGGAAGGCTCCCCGGAAGCCCGCCGCCTGTTGGTGCGCTTTGACGCCGAGGCCGTCACCCTGATCCTCCATGGCCTGGATCAGCGTTTACAGGAGGACGACCCCCGCGAAGCGGCCCGGCTGCGGGCGGCCCTGCAGTCCCTCGGACCCCTGAGAAACAACCCCCAGCTGGCCCTGCGCTTCTGGCCCCTGCTGGCGGGACGGCTAGCAAGCATGGCCCCCAGCGTCACCCTGCAGCCGATCATCCACCCGCCCCGCCGGCAGGCCAACGGCAAGGATCAGGTGGATGGCGAGCTGGCCTTGCTGGAGGCCCTCACCCACGAAGTCAGGACCCCCCTGGCCACGATCCGCACCCTGATTCGCTCCATGCTGCGGCGCAAGGACTTGCCCACGGTGGTGCGCCAACGGCTGGAGCAGATCGACGGGGAATGCAGCGAACAGATCGACCGCTTCGGGCTGATTTTTCTGGCCGCCGAACTCCAGCGCCAACCCGGCAGCGGCAGTCCCTTGCCGGCCAGCGAGCTGGCCCGCACCGATCTGAGCGCCCTGCTGCACCAGCTGGAAGACCTGTGGAGCCGCCAATTGGCCCGACGGGGCCTGCAACTCGTGCTTGCCATCAGCGACGATCTGCCGCCGGTGCTCAGCGACCCCAGCCGGCTGGAAACAATGCTTGGCGGCCTTATGGATCGTTTCAGCCGCACCCTCAGAACTGGCAGCCGGGTGCTGGTGCGGCTGCGGCCCGCTGGCTCGCGCCTGAAGCTGCAGCTCAGCAGCGATGACCACGAGCCCAGGGATGGCCTGCCGATTGCCGCTGCGGCCGAACCGGTGGGACCCGTATTGAGCTGGAACCCCTCCACGGGGGGGTTGCAACTGAGCCAACAGGCCACCCGCCGCCTCTTCCACCGTTTGGGCGGGCGGCTGACCGAACGGGGCGCCAGCTCCCTGACCGTGTTCTTCCCCTTGGCGGATCGCCAAGGCTGAACCCGCCGGGTCCGTTTGTTGACGGGTGTGAAGACTGGGAGCAAGGCAGCGGTTCTGGCAAAAACACGGTGCTAGTTTCCCGTGCAAACGGACTGCGAGCCATGCCAGCGACGGCCCTCAACGGTCAACTCCCCAAGTTCATCGGCAGCACGGGTGGCTTGCTGAACTCGGCCGAAACCGAAGAGAAATATGCAATCACCTGGACCAGCGATGTGGCCAAGGTGTTTGAACTACCTACCGGCGGCGCGGCGGAGATGAACGCCGGCGAAAACATCATGTATTTCGCCCGCAAAGAGCAGTGCCTGGCCCTCGGCACCCAGCTGCGCACCAAGTTCAAGCCCCGCATCGAGGATTACAAGATCTACCGGATTTACCCCGGTGGTGACACAGAATTCCTGCATCCCAAGGACGGAGTCTTCCCCGAAAAAGTCAACGAAGGCCGGCCCATGGTCGGCCACAATGCCCGTCGGATTGGCGAAAACCCCAACCCCGCCGGACTCAAATTCAGCGGCAAAGAGCCCTATCAAGTCTGATCTCGGCCAGCCCTTGGCCCTATAACTGCGGGGCCGATTGCCCCGTTTTTTTTGCCCGCCTGCGCCCCGATGCCGGGTTCCCAACCCAGTCCAGACCTTGAAACCCTCAGGGTCCTTGCCAAGCAGGGATCCACCTACATACCGCTCTGGAAACGCTGGCCCGCCGATCTGGAAACGCCTCTCACCACCTGGTTGAAGGTGGCCGAGGACAGTCGCCAGGGAGTCCTGCTGGAGTCGGTCGAAGGCGGTGAGCGGCTTGGCCGTTGGAGCTTTGTGGTCTGCGACCCCCTCTGGACCCTCACCTGGCGGGGAGAGCGGGGCGAGCGCCGCTGGCGCGATGGGGGCCAAGAGCAGCTGGAGGGGAATCCCTTCAGCTGGCTGCGCGAACAGCTGGCAGACCTCAAGCCAGCCCCGGTCCCGGGGCTGCCCCCCGTGGGCCAGTTGTTTGGCATGTGGGGTTATGAGCTGATCCGCTGGATCGAACCCACCGTGCCGGTGCACCCCGCGGCGGCCGGGGATCCACCAGATGGCTGCTGGATGCTGGCGGACAGCATGTTGGTGTTCGACCAGGTCAAACGCCAGATCACGGCCGTGGCCTACGCCGATCTCAGCCACAACGCCGACCCCCAACACTCCTGGCAACAGGCTGCCGAGCGCATTGCCCGCCTCGAAGCCCGCATGCATGGCCCCCTACCCGCCCACGCCATTCCCCTCGACTGGCGGGAGGAACA
>JBIIRU010000305.1:0-3476 GCA_044341355.1 Cyanobium sp.
CGCCGCCCGTGCAGGAGAGGGCCGGTCTGTTCGCCCTGCTGGTGAACAGCCAACGCCTGGAAGCTGCCGATGCGCTGGCCTACTGCCTGGCCGGCAGCGATCCAGGCCGGCCACTGTGGCTCTGCTCCGTGCCCAACTTGGCCCATCAGTTTCCAGGCGCCCGCATCCCGGCGGCGGTTCTGCAGAGCTGGCTGCAGGGGCTGGAGCGGCATCATGGTTTCGATCGACGCTATGACCGCCTGCTGCTGATCGACCATCCGAAGGCGCCGCCCGGGGGCAGCTTCGTTGTTCTCGAGCGGTCATGGCTGGGCCGTCCGCCGCGCACACCGGTGCCACTGGAAGTGCTGGTGCGGCTGCTTGAGTGCGAGTGTCCCGGCCGGCCAGTGGTAGTGGCCGGGCTCACCTCGGCGCTCTACGGGGTGCGTCAGCTCACAGGCGCCTCGGTGGTGTGGCTACCGCTGGCTCCCCTCTGGCGCTGGAACCCCGGCTATCGCCGCCGCCCGCTGGAGTTTCTGCATCGCTGTCTGCGGGTCCGGCGGATGGCGCTGCTTACCGGTTCCTGAAGCGGGGGGCCCTTCAGGTGTGGAACACGTCGAAGTGATGCCGGTTGTCTTCCCGCTCCACGAACACCAGGGGGCGACACATCGGCAGCCGCGACCGGAAGCTCAGATACCCCTCCACCCCGTCCAGCACGCAGCGACCCACCCCCAGAGAGGGGATGGTAAGACTCGTGTGGATCCGCGGTTCGGGCTCCTGTCCCGTCGCCGGCAGAATCACCTCCACGGTCTCGCGGGTGGAGCAGGAATTCATCAAGTAGAGCCACACGCTATCGCCCTTGTTGAAGCGGTGCTGGGGGGTGTACAGAAACGGCGAACGATGGCGCGCCAGCAGCTGGTGGCGCGCCAAAGTTCGGGAGCCATCGGTGGCGATGCCGCCGAAGTTGCCGTGCACAGCGGCGAACACAGAGTCAGATGTTCGCTTATAGAGACTGTAGCCGCGATGGTGCCGCTGCAGGGAGCGGAGCTCCTCTACCAGCAGCGAGGATTTTGCGTAGCTGGTGGTGTGCACATAGGAGGCGTAAGCGACACCGATCGGTTCGATCTGAATTGTGTCGAAATAGCTGCTCGTGAGGTGGCTCTGCTCACAGAGATGACTGCCATCCGCATCGAAGAATATCAGCCGATGTGTCACTTCAAGTGGTTCTCCCAGCAGCAGAGCCAGAGTGTTCTCGGCAACAAAACGGTTGGCGGCGATGTCGCCGCGATAGAGAAACTGATCCGAGATGCTGACACCCTCAGCGAAGGAAATCGGCAACGTGGTGTATGGGAGGTAGGCGCGATAGCGAATCCGGCCCAAGGCCGCTTTCATCCTTCTGATCGGGAGCGGAGTACTCACTGCAGCGGCATCCCCAGCCAGGAACTCTTGATCATTCTGCTTCCCCGCATGCGATCCCGCTCCGAGAAGAGCTCGGTGGGTGGATGGGTGTGTTCCACGCTCATCGAAGCTGGCAGATCCTCCCTGGAAAGGGTGATGAAGATCGGAATTCCCAGGCTGGTTGTGCTGCGCATAAAGATCTCCCCCCCTGCCACCTCATCGGGGCTGATCTCCACCACACAGCAACTGTTGCTTCGGTAAGGAATGCTGTGCAGTCTCCGTCGGCTGCGGGCGACGAACACCTCCAGGTTGTGCTCGTCGCTGCGGCAGCCACGGTCGAGGTTCACAAGGCACAGCAGGTTCAGTCCCACGTTGGCCCCGGTCTGCAGCAGTGCATCGAAGCTCAGCAGGGTGCCGCGCTCCAGCTGGGCCATCCGTACCGGGTACTCCCCCTGATAAGAACTGGTCACACCCCGCCAGGTGAAGGCGAGAGAGCAGCGCTCCGCAACCGGCGATCGGTCCACCTTCTTGCTGCAGGGCAGCGGCAGTCGCAGATCGGCGGGGTCGGGGGCCGCACCACGGCGGAGCGGAACGGCCACCAGAAGTTCGCCGAGGCCGAGCTGATAGTCGCTCGATCGGATGCTCAGATCCCCGGCCGGAGGCAGCTCGAAGCGATCGAGGCACTGCCAGCCCTCCCGGCGGGGTGCGTAGATCGCCAGATCGAGCGAGTGGTCCCGGGGGCGGAGCGAACCCGACGTGCGCTGGTTGTGGGTGAGTGTGGAGTAGCTGAGATGGGAGACGATTCCTCGTGGCAGGCCGATGAGCGGGTAGTAGCAGGTCATGGCAGCGCAGGCTCTGGCACCCTCACGGCGGCGCAGTCAAGATAATGCGAGCGTCCTCGCCCATCGCCGCCTCAGTAGCGCACCTGCCAGGGCCAGCGGTCCGGCACACAGAGAAATTCATCGTTCTGACCACAGGCATAGAGCGCTGAGCGCAGGATGCGCCCATCCAACCAATGCTGAAGGGTGACCCAAAGGGGAAAGATCAAGCACCAGTGGGCCCGGTAACGGTGCAGCCAAGCCAGATAAAGAATCAGCAGAAAGAAAGCGACACCATCGGCAAGGCGGCTGGTGATTTGGGCCAACCACTGCTGCTCAATCGAGGCCTGGATTCCCACATACAACAAGCCAAAAACCAGCAGCAGCTGGGTCAGGGGACAGCGCAACAACATCCTGGGATCCAGTCGTCGCTGTACACACGCCACCACCAGGCCGAGGGCCATGGCCCGCTGCAAACGCCCCACCACCGGGCGGAGCGGATAGAGGTTGAAATAGTCGTCGTTGCTGTAATCGCGGAAACGCTGCAGGGCGGCGGGCGCCACCAGGGCCAACAACCCCAGCACAGCCCCAACGAGCAGGAGCCAGGGCAGCCAGCGGCGCCAGCCCCCTGGGCCAGCGGTGGGCTGGTCCCGGCGGCGAGCCGCCAGCTCCGGCAGTCGCACCAGCCAGGGGGAAACGCTGATCGGCAGGTTCCAGATAAACGTGTTGTGGCTGAGGGCCGACAGCAGCAACCCCACTCCCAGACCAATCCTGGGGGGCGTGGCTAGACGGGCACTCTGCAAAAACAGGGGCAGCAGCAGCAGGGAGGCCAGCGCCTGACGACTGTGGGCGTTCTGCAGAAACCCCCGCAGCAGGGGACTGCAACAGATGAATAGGGCCCACCAACCGGCCCAGGCCGGCGCCCGCCATCCCCGGGCCACAAGCACGGCGGCCAGGGCGAATCCTGCGGCAATCAAGCCATGCAACCCGGCCATGCGATACGGCAGCAGCAGGATCAAGGGCCGCAGCACCACCCACAGCAGCTCCGGCGGCGAGAGGTCCGGCTTCCATTGCAACGCATGGGAAAAGCGGGTGGTGTCGCTATTGCCCCAACTCGCCAGGGTGAAGAAGATCAGGATCAGGCCTAAAAAAACCGCCACAGCGGCCCACCACAGCCGCGGTCGTCGCAGCACCGCCGCCAAGTGAATCGCCAGTGCCAGCGCCACCTGGGCCCAGAACAGGGCGGCCAGCAGCTGGGGCGCCTGGGTTACCTGGTCGATCCGA
>JBIIRU010000050.1:0-11858 GCA_044341355.1 Cyanobium sp.
AATGAGGGGATTAGCACTCGCCACAATCCCGAGTTCACCTCGGTGGAGATATACCAAGCCTATGCCGATTACGGCACCATGATGGAGCTTACCGAGCAACTCATCGTGGCGGCGGCCCGCGAGGTGTGCGGCGCTACCCAGATCACCTATCAAGACACCGCCATCGACCTCACGCCCCCCTGGCGGCGGGCCACAATGCACGATCTGGTGAAGCAGGCCACGGGTCTGGATTTCACCGGCTTCGAGGGGGCCGATCCGGCCGAAAGCCGTTCCCGGGCTGCCGCCGCCATGGCCGAGGCGGGCCTGGAGGTGCCAGCCGCGGCCGATTCCCTGGGGCGGCTGCTGGTGGAGGCCTTCGAGCAGCGGGTGGAGGAAACGCTGATCCAACCCACCTTCGTGCTCGATTACCCGCTGGAGAATTCCCCCCTGGCCCGGGCCCACCGCAGCAAGCCGGGTCTGGTGGAGCGTTTCGAGCTGTTCATCGTCGGTCGCGAAACCGCCAACGCCTTCAGCGAGCTGATCGACCCACTGGATCAGCGCCGCCGCCTTGAGGCCCAGCAGGAGCGCCGCCGCGCCGGTGACCCCGAGGCCCAGACCGTGGATGAGGATTTCCTCCAGGCCCTGGAGGTAGGCATGCCCCCCACCGGTGGCCTCGGCATTGGCATCGACCGCCTGGTGATGCTGCTCACCGACAGTGCTTCGATTCGAGACGTGATTGCGTTTCCGTTGTTGCGCCCGGAAACGGGACCCATGCAGTGAGATAATGGTGGGTAAGAATGCTTTGTCTCACAGCCCATGAGTGGCGAGCGCGTCGGTTTCCGGTTTCAACACGCCGATGCGGTGGTGAAGCGCAACCCCCAGGGGCGTTCCCGCCGGGGTTGGGTCATGGAGCCTGTTGAACAGACCACCAGTCGAGGCACCAAGATGCCCGCCTATCGCATTCGCTGGAGGGACAGCGAGCGCCCTGAAATTGTGCTGCAGCACATGCTCATTGCCGATCCCGATCCCACCCCACCACCGGAAGGAGTCAGCCTGGTGCCTCCAGCTCCCAAAGCCTGATTCCCTGGTCCGGCTGCCGGTTTGCGATTACTTCTCCAGGTCAGCTCCAACCGCGTAGTTTGTAAACCACAAGCCCCATCAGTTCCCTCAAGTTTGTAGAAGTGTTGGATAGGGCTCCGGCGCTGGGGAGCACGTCATCCAGCAGGCTTGCGGCGGTACCACTACCGGTGCTGCCTTGGTTGACCACCTGGAAATCACAGGCCACCGGCACGATCTTCAGAGCCGTGAGCTGGCGAAAGGTGGCCACTGAACGGGGCAGGTGCCTGGCACTGGTGACTAGCAACACCGAGTGCCAGTTGCGGGCCGTCGCGATGGTTTGCAGGGCCCGGGCCTCCTCCGCGGTGTTACGGGCCTGGTCGCTCATCAGGATGCGGTCGGCATCCACCCCCAGCCAACGGGCCAAGGTCGCTGCCGATTGGGCCTCCGGTGGGGCTGGATCCTGGCCCCGCAGGCTCACGACTCCTCCAGAGACCAGCAGCCACTGGGCCTTGTTCTCCCGCATCAGTTGCACTCCCGTCAGCAAGCGATCGCCGGCATCAGCGATCTCGACCCCCCGACGGGGAGGGAGGGGCGCCAAGACTCCTCCCCCAAGCACAAGCACCGCATCGGCTTTGGGGAGGATGGGGGGCACCAGGGCCAGGGCCCTTTGCTCGATCTGCCGTTGCATCGACCGGCTCACCCAGGGCATTGAGGCCACCCAAAGCAACAGCAGTGCCGCTGCCGACACCCAGGGACTCCAGCGCCGCTGCCGACCCAGCAGGGCAGCAAATTGCAGCAGCAGGGCCAGACTCAGGGGATAGAAGAAAGTGGGCAGCAGTTTGGCCAGCAAGAAGTCCATCGCTGCTCGGTCAGCGCTGCATCTTGCGACGCAGCTCCTGGAGGTCCTGGTGGGTTTCGAAAGCGGTCCAATCGGATTCCAGATCGGCCTGGGGGGTGGATTTCGGCTTCGCCTGGCTTGAGGTCTTGCCGTCGTCTGGGGGGGAGGTTGACGCCTGGCCATGGCCCCCGGTGCTCGGTGGGGCCATGTTGCGCAATTCCAGGTCGATGGCACTGAAGCGCTGGCCCACCTCCGCCAGGGTCTCCCAGCGACAGCGTCCCTGCTCCATCAATTCGTTGATGTGGGCCTCAGCCCGATCGGCCAGGGCGTCGGCGCCGGCGCTGCGGGCCCGCCGTACCCGCTCTTGCCAGGCTCGGATTTCACTGGCCAGCCGCAATAAGCCCTGGCGTTGCAATTCTGCCTCCTGTTTCAGATCAAGACGCTGACGCCGCAGGCTTTGCTGGCGTTCGCGGGCCTGTTGCTCGGCCAAGAGGGCTTCCTGTTGGGGATTGGACTGGAGAAAGGATTCGAGTTGCCGATCCAGGCGGGCTTCCAATTCCTCAAGCCAATTGCTGCTGCCGCTCATGGGTGCTGGGTGGCGGGGGCGCGGGTGATCAGGGGCGCTTCGATTTCTTGCTGCAAGGGAGTGATCGCAGCCTCGCGGGAGCGCAGCAACAGCTGGGTGAGGCGGGCGATGGCGCCTTCGCCCAAGTCTTGCCCAGAGATGCGATCGAAGGCTTGGCGGTAGAGCTCCTCCAGCTCTTCGATCAGTCCCTCCCGCAGCGAGCGCATCGCCTGGCGCTGGTCCTCACGGCTCATGGCTGACTTCGCTGCAGGGTTGAATGGGCATGGTTGCAATGCTGCTTAGGTTACTGCAACTGGCTTTGGACCATTAGGTGGAGAGACAGGTCATCGTCGCCGTCGCTCCAGCGCCCCAAGGGAAGCCAACCCGCCTCTGCCGCCAGGTCGAGGAAGGCTTTTGGGGTGTACTTAACGCTGTATTCGGTGATCAGGGGCTCGCCGGCGCTAAAACTCCAGCGCCGGCCGGCCAGATCCACGATCTGGTTGCGGCGGCTGACCAGGGCCATGGCGATGCGGCTGGCGGTTGGCTGCCAGTGGGCCTGGTAACGGAAGCCGGCAGGGTCGAAGTTGCCAGCCAGCTCGCGGTTGAGACGGCGCAGCAGATTGAAGGCGAAGGCCGCTGAAACTCCGGCGGCATCGTCGTAGGCCGCCTCCAGGCGGGCCGCTTCTCGGGGCTGGTCGATGCCGATCAATAGCCGGCTGCCTGGGCCCAGGAGCTTGGCAAAGTGGGTTAACAGCAATCGGGCCTGGGGCCGATCGAAGTTGCCCAGGGAGCTGCCTGGGTAGAAGCCCACCCGCGGCCGATCTTCCAGCAGGGGATGGGGGGGCAGATTGTCGATGTTGGCGTAATCGCAGCAGATGCCCAGCACCGGTACGTCCCGATGCCGCGCCTGCAGGGCCCGGCAGGCCGGCGCCAGGTGGTCGGCGCTGATGTCGAGGGCCACGTAGGCGGCCGGCCGCAGGGTCTTGAGCAGGGGCCCCACCTTGCGGAGATTGCCCGCACCGAATTCGACCAGAACCGGTTGTTTGTCGATGCCTTGGCAAAGGGCCTGGGCCATTTCCCCGGCCCGTTCTTCAAGCAGCTTGGTTTCGTTGCGCGTCAGGCTGTATTCGGGTTGTTCGCAGATGCGCTCGAACAACTGCGAACCCTCAGCGTCATAAAGAAACCAGGCTGGAAGCTGACGGGGGTGGCGAGACAGACCTTCTATCACCAACCTTTCCATGTCAGCCACGGCGGGATGGAGATCAATCAGCTCGGGCCCATCCGACTCGGGGCCCCCCTCGCTTTTGGCTGTCCCCGTGGGGGCCACTAAAGGCAGGCTCATGGCTGGCTGCCCTGTTGGGCCAGTCGGATGCCAGAGGCCATCCAGCGGCTCGCAGGTGGGAAGAAGTTGCGGTACGTGCGCCGCTGGGGACCTGAATGGCACTTAGGTGTCATGTAGCCACTGCCTCGCAGTACAAACTGGGAGCACATGAATTTGCCGTTGTATTCACCCACCGCACCAGGGGCTGGTGTAAATCCTGGATAGGGACTGTAAGGGCTGCCGGTCCATTGCCACAACACCCCAAAGGCCTGGCCTAGGTCGGGACCGAATCGTTCGCAGGCCACCTCCCATTCGGCTTCGCTGGCAAGGCGCTTGCCACACCAACGGGCATAGGCATCGGCCTCAAACCAGCTCAGATGGCGCACGGGTGCATGAGCCTGGCGGGGCTGGCGCCCCGCCAGGGTGAACTCGTCGTTTTCACGCCAGTAGCAGGGACCTTGCCATTGGTGTGCCTGGCATATCGCCCACCCCTCGCTCATCCAGAGGTCGGGGCGGTGGTAGCCGCCGTCGGCCTGGAAGGCGGCGAATTCGGCGTTCGTCACCAGTTGATCGGCGATGGCGAAGGGTTCCAGCCAGACCCGGTGGCGAGGCGCTTCGTTATCAAAATGGAATTCATCCAAATGCAAGCCCTCTCCCCCGTGGCCGATCGCCACCAGGCCTCCTGGGTGCTCCAACCAACCTGGGCGGTCCCTGGGCATTGAAGTGAGCCAGCCGGCCCCAAAGTCGGCTTCCGGCCCTGCTGCCTGGGGGCGATAGGTGGGTTCGCAGGGGCTGCGGCTGAAGCCGTCGAGCAGGTCCATCAGCAGCAGTTCCTGGTGCTGCTGCTCGTGCTGCAGGCCCAGTTCCACCAGCTCCTCCAGGGCCCTTGCCTCCGCGGCCGGTCGCTGCGATTGGCCCTCCAGCAGTTGGGACAGCCCGTCGTCGACCCGTCGACGCCAGTCCAGAATTGCGTCCAAGCCTGGCCGAGTCAGCAGACCCCTCTGGGGGCGCGGATGGCGGGAGCCGGCGGCCTCGTAATAGGAATTGAACAGATGGCCCCAAAGGGGATCGAGGCCGGGCCACCCTTCAAGGTGGGGAGTCAGAACAAAACAATCAAAGAACCAGTTCGTGTGGGCCAGGTGCCACTTGGGGGGACTGGCGTCCGGCATGCCCTGCAGGCACAGGTCCTCCGGCTCCAAGGGGGCCAGCAGCTGCTCGCTTTCCTGGCGGATGGTGCGCCAGCGGTGGTTGCTGGAGAGGTCTACGGGCGGGCCACCATCTATCCCACACCCTAAGCAGACGCCGCTCCCCGGCCCCTGGTCGTCGGGGCGGGATCCCGTCGACAGCGGGCCCCCCTTACCATCACCTCGCGATCGACACTGTTTGCCCCCATCCACCGCCATGGCCGGCATCACTGATGGTTTCACGGGCGCCGTGGGCCGTACCCCCTTGATCCGGTTGCGGGCCCTTAGCGAGCTCACCGGTTGCGACATTCTTGGCAAGGCCGAGTTCATGAACCCTGGGGGCTCCGTCAAGGATCGGGCCGCCCTGGGCATCCTGCAGGCGGCCGAGGCCAATGGCCAGCTGCATCCAGGTGGCACCGTGGTGGAAGGCACGGCCGGCAATACGGGGATCGGGTTGGCCCACCTCTGCAATGCCCGCGGATACCACTGTCTGATCGTCATCCCTGAGACCCAGTCAGCTGAAAAAATCGCCCAACTGCGCACCCTGGGGGCGGAGGTCCGTACGGTGCCGGCTGTCCCCTATGCCAATCCCGATAATTACGTCAAGCTTTCGGGCCGTATTGCCGCCGAAACCCCTGGCGCCGTTTGGGCCAATCAATTTGACAACCTCGCCAACCGTCAGGCCCACTTCGACAGCACCGGCCCTGAGATCTGGGAACAATGCGAAGGCCAGGTGGATGCCTGGGTTTCGGCGACTGGCACGGGGGGCACCTATGCCGGCGTCGCCCTTTTCCTCAAGGAGCGGCGCCCAAGCCTGCGGTGCGTCTTGGCCGATCCCTACGGCAGTGCCCTCTACCAATGGGCGACCAGCGGCGAGTTGCGTTCCGAGGGCAGCTCGGTCACCGAGGGCATCGGCAACAGTCGCGTCACCGCCAACTTGGCAGGAGCGCCGATCGATGACGCCGTGCGCATCGACGATCCCCAAGCCCTGCGCACGATTTACGAGCTGCTCTGGCAAGAGGGCCTTTACATGGGAGGCTCGGTGGGCATCAATGTGGCCGCGGCCGTCGAGACCGCCCGCCGTCTCGGACCTGGTCACCGCATTGTCACCGTGCTTTGCGACAGCGGTGACCGTTATCGCTCCCGTCTCTACGACCGGGCTTGGCTGACCAGTAAGGGCTTGGAGATGCCTCGCAAACCCGACCCGGAGCCCGGTCAATGACGACCGGTGACCCTGGTTCACTTATTGGCGGCCGTTATCGCCTCGAACGGCTGCTTTCGGATGCCCCAGGGCTCCAGGGGAGCCTCTGGCTCGGCACGGACAGCCTGGCAGGGGAGGCCCCTGTGGTGTTGCGCCGGGTCGGAGCGGAGCGGGACCAGGAGCGGGTCCGCCAGCTTTGGACCCGTTTGCAAGGGGTGCTCCATCCCCAGGTACCCCGCTTTGGGGCGGCGATTGAGGTGGATGGGGCCCTTTGGTTGGTGCGCGAATGGCAGGGGGGCCGCACCTACGGCCAGCTGCTGGCTGCCCGCCGCGACCGTCAATTGGTCTTCGGTGCTGGCGAGGTGTTGCTGCTGTTGCGTCAGCTCCTGCCCGTACTGGTTGTGCTGCATGGCCAGGAGCTGATCCATGGGGATCTCACCCCCGCCAATTTGCTGCGCCGCGATCGTGATGGCCAGCCGGTGCTGCTGGATTTCGGCCTGTTGAGGGGTCTGGCTGAGGCGGCCGATCCCGGCGGGGCCACCCCCGGCTATGCCCCGCCCGAGCAGCTGGCGGGCGGGGTCCCCCAGCCCTGGATGGATCTTTACTCCCTCGGGGTGGTCGCCATGGTGCTGCTCAGCGGCGATGGTCCCGAAGCCCTGCTCGATCCCGTCAGCCTGGAGTGGCGCTGGCCGGCGGCCCTGGAGACCGAGCCCGCTCTGGCCAGCCAAATCAGTCGTCTGGTGAGTCAGGACCCCAGGCGCCGATTTGCCAGTTCCGCCCAGGCCCTGGCGGCTTTCCAGGCCCTGGCCATGCCTGATAGCACCGGTCCGGTGCCTCGCGCTGACCGCACGTTGGTACTGGTGCCCCCGCCTGTGGACCATTCCCGGCCGCCGGTTGAGCCTGCCCAACCACTTCCCTGGACGGAAGCGGCCCCAGCAGCGGCCCTCGATCCTGCTGGCGCCCTGGGCAGCCCCCCCCAGCAGCTCCCGCTGAAAGAGCCATTGCCACCTGGCCCTGTCGCTGGCGCTGGCCCTGGCGCTGGCCCTATCGCTGGCGCTGGCCCTGTCGCTGGTCCTGGTCCTGGCGCTGTGGAATCGCCCTTGGACGATCCCTGGAGCGAGCCTGCCGCCCCGGAATCGTCGCCCCGAGACCAGCGGGAGTTGCGGACGCGGCGCCGGCAGGAGGACCGGGAGAGGGCGGCGGAGGGCGGGCTTTGGCCGGTTCTAATCGCCTTGGTGCTGTCGGTGCTGGCCGGGACGGCCCTGGGCTGGTGGTGGCTGGGTCGGGGCAAGCCCCAGGTACCGGCAGCCCTGGCCCCCACCGATGAACCTGCCGGCGGGGCCAGCTTGCCACCGACCGAGGTGGACCAACGGCAACAGTTGCTCAGCCGGCTGCGGGCGATGCAAGTGGACCGCGGTTGGTTCCTCAGCCTGGTCGATGCCAATTTGCTGGCCCAATATCCCGAGCGCAGGGGGCGCCTGCCCACCGATTCGCTGGAGGATGCCCCCCTGCGGCGGGTCTGGAACCAGTTGGCTGAGGATTGGCTGGCGCGGGTGGAGCAGTTGCCGCTGGCCCTCCGCCGTCGTTTGGGCAGCTTCAGTTCAGGGGACTGGAAGCGGCGTCAGGAATCCTTTCTGGCCCAGGGCCTGAGCACAGAGGTACTGCAGCAGCTGGTTTCAGGCAGTACCCAGAGCCTGCTGCCCGGGCGGAACGGCCAGGACATGCCGGCGGAGCCGTTCCGCCAGCTTTGGTATGCGGCCGCTGATCAGACCCTCGAGAACGTGCGCATCGAGCCCATCGAGGTCCCCACCCAGGTCACTCAGCTGCTTTCGGCGGATGTCCCAGCCAGTGGCGCCCGACTGTTTCCGATCCGGCTGCCCACCGATCACGCTTTGGTGCTGGGGGTCAATGGCTCGCCGTTGCTGCAGATGAGTGTCTACGGGGCTGATGGCTCATTGATAGCCCCCAAGGGGCCCCTGCGGGTCCTCAGCCTCGGGCAACAGGTCCGTCTGCCGGTCCAGTTGCTGGTGACCAATGAGGGGGTGGCCCCGGCCCGCATCAGCCTTTCATTGCGGGCCGATCCCCCCGTGCCTGCTCCTCCCACGGCCGGCGACACCCCGCCCCCCCCTGAGGGGGTAGAGGCGCCAGACCCCCCTGCACCCGGCGCGGCGGCGGAACCAACGGGTCCTGCGGCCGCGCCCGGGGGGGACGCCCCAGTGCCTCCCCCGCAAGCTCCCTCGGCTTCTCCACCCCCTCCAACCCAACCAAGCCAACCCCAGCCGGCCCCAGGCCAGGGTGGGGTTCTGTCAGCTCCCGGGGCCCCAGCAACCCCTGCGGCGCCACCGCCAGCCCCGGCCCGGCCCTGAGGGCCAGGAAAATAAGGCAGGGGATTCGCTTCAGAGGCGGGCGATGGCCGCGCGGGCTTCCTTGGCTTCCACTTTGCGCTTTTCCTCCTGGCGCTTGTCGTGCAGCTTGCGCCCCTTACCCAGCCCCACGGTCAACTTGATCCAGGATCCCTTGAGGTGGAGATTGAGCGGAATCAGGGTGAGGCCCTTTTGGTCGAGGGCGCTGCGCAGCTTGTCGAGTTCGCGGCGATGGGCCAGGAGTTTGCGCACCCGCAGGGGTTCGTGGTTGAAGAAGCGGCCGGCGTGGCTGTGGGGCGAGATGTGCACGTTGTGGAGTTGCATCTCGCCATTGCGGATCAGACAGAAACCGTCGCGCAGGTTCACCTGGCCCGAACGAATGGATTTCACTTCCGTGCCGAGCAGCTCGATCCCGGTCTCCAGGGTTTCGAGAATTTCGTACTGGTGGCGCGCGAAGCGGTTGTCGGCCAACAGTTTGTGGGCCGGATCCTTGGGCTTGCCACCCCCCTGTCTCCCGGGTCCCTTCGCCATGGATGGCCCCCTGAGTTCAGCCAATCCTCAGAGAGTAGTTGGGCTTTGGGACCTGGAGGATGGCCGCAGCCGTTACCCTCATGGATATGGCGATCGTGTCTTCTGGCCCCTCTCCCCTTCCCGGTGGTGATCGGGCCAAGCCTGCTGCGCCCCCAAGGCCGCAGCTGCTTGATCCGGCCGCTGGCGAGGCTGAACTCTCAGGTCGGGAGGACAGTCTGCGGCCGCGGCGGCTGGCGGATTACATCGGTCAGAGCGAACTCAAGCAGGTGCTAGGCATCGCCGTCGCTGCGGCCCGGGGCCGCGGCGAAGCCCTCGATCATGTGCTGCTCTACGGCCCGCCCGGTTTGGGTAAGACGACCATGGCCCTGGTGCTGGCCGAGGAGTTGGGGGTGCGTTGCCGCATCACCAGTGCCCCCGCCCTGGAACGCCCCCGCGACATCGTCGGTCTGCTGGTGAACTTGCAGGCCCACGAGGTGCTGTTCATCGACGAGATCCACCGCCTCAACAGGGTCGCCGAAGAAATCCTCTACCCCGCGATGGAGGATTGCCGGCTCGACCTCACCGTCGGCAAGGGCACCACCGCCCGCACCCGCAGCCTGGAGTTGCCCCCCTTCACCCTCGTAGGGGCCACCACCAGGGCGGGTTCCCTTAGTTCACCCCTGCGTGACCGTTTCGGTTTGCTGCATCGCCTGGAGTTCTACGGCCTCGACGATCTGCGGGCCATCGTCGAACGGGCCGCTCGTTTGTTGCTGATGGATCTGGCCCCCGATGCGGCCCAGGAGGTGGCCCGTCGTTGCCGTGGCACGCCCCGGATCGCCAATCGCTTGCTCAGGCGTGTCAGGGATGTGGCGGCGGTGGGGGGCCACGAATTCATCGACCGCCAGCTGGTGGCCGAGGCCCTGCGGCTGCATCGGGTCGATTCGATGGGCCTGGATGCGTCTGACCACCGCCTGTTGCGACTGCTGCTAGACGGCCACGGCGGCGGACCCGTAGGACTGGAAACCCTGGCGGCTGGCTTGGGCGAGGACCCGGCGACCCTGGAGACGGTGGTCGAACCCTTTTTGCTGCAGGTGGGCTTCTTGCAGCGCACGCCGCGCGGCCGCTTGGTCACCCCTGCGGGCCGGGCCCATCTCGGCGACCCCCAGCAGGTGGCGGCATGAGGCGCTCCCTGCTGGTTTGGTTGGCCCTGGGGCTGTGGTGCCTAGGCCTGTTGCTGCCCCTGCCCGCCAAGGCCCTGGCCAGTGGGGTGGTGGTCAACCCAGCGGGCCCCAAAAGCGGCATGGCGGCCAGCGAGGAATTGTTTCGGGAGGCCCTTCGTGCCAGCCGGGAGGGTCGTTTCGACGCAGCCCTTCCCCTTTGGGACGCGGTTCTCGACCAGGCCCCAGAGGATGCGGCGGCCTGGAGCAACCGGGGCAACGTGCTACTCGCCCTGGGGGATGCCCCCGGAGCAATCGCCGCCCAGGGCCGCTCGATTGCCCTGGCTCCCAATCAAACGGATCCCCATCTCAACCGCGGCACCGCCGAGGAAGCCTTGGGTCTCTGGCAGGCTGCCGCCGCTGACTACCAGTGGATTCTGGAGCGGGATCCCCTGGACGCCTCCGCCCTCTACAACATGGGCAACGTAGAGGGCTCTCTCGGGCACTGGGATGCGGCGCGTCGCAATTTCGAGGCGGCGGCCGAAGCCAGGCCCGATTTCGCCATGGCCCGATCCAGCGCCGCCCTGGCCGCCTTCCAGCTCGGGCAGGGTGATCAAGCCGAACAGGAGTTGCGGCGTTTGATCCGACGCCATCCTCTCTTTGCTGATGCACGGGCCGGTCTGACCGCCGTGCTCTGGCAGCGAGGTGGCCGTGGTGAAGCCGAGAGCCATTGGGCCGCGGCCTTCGGGCTCGACCCCCGCTACCGCCAGGAAGAATGGCTGCGGCAGATACGGCGCTGGCCCCCCGATGCCGTCGAGGCTCTGGACCAGTTTCTGGCCCTGGGCCGATGATTGCAGCCATGACCGTCTCCCCAGCCTGCGATTCCCCAGCGGATCCCCTCCAGATCCCTCCTGGCGACTGGGTTGCCCTGGGGTTGGAGGAGACCCTGGCTGCGCTGTTGCCCGAGTTGATCCAGCTGCGTCGCCACTTCCACCGCCATCCCGAACTCAGTGGCCACGAACAGCAGACGGCCGCCCTGGTGGCTGGCGAATTGCGCCGCTGGGGCTGGCAGGTGAGCGAAGCCGTCGGCCGCACGGGGGTTGTGGGCGAGTTGGGTCCGGCGGGCGGGCCGCTGGTGGCCTTGCGGGTGGATATGGATGCCTTGCCGATCGAAGAGCGCACCGGCCTGCCCTGGGCCTCGTCTCACCAGGGCCTGATGCATGCCTGCGGCCATGACATCCACACCACCGTGGGACTGGGCGTGGCCGCCCTGCTCGCTTCGGTGTCGGATCAGCTCAAGGCCAGGGTGCGGTTGATCTTTCAACCGGCGGAGGAAACGGCCCAGGGGGCGACCTGGATGCGGGCCGATGGCGCCATGGAAGGGGTGCGGGCCCTGTTTGGGGTACACGTCTTTCCCAGCTTGCCAGTGGGCACCATCGGCGTCCGTAGTGGCAGCCTCACGGCGGCGGCTGGGGAACTGGAAATTGAGGTGTTGGGGGAAAGCGGCCATGGGGCGAGGCCCCACCAGAGCACAGATGCCATCTGGATTGCGGCCCGGGTGGTCAGCGGTCTCCAGGAGGCGATCAGTCGTCGCTTGGATGCCCTCCATCCGGTGGTGGTCAGCTTTGGCCGCATCGAGGGGGGAAAGGCTTTCAATGTCATCGCCGACCATGTGCGGCTG
>JBIIRU010000306.1:0-3434 GCA_044341355.1 Cyanobium sp.
TTTTTCCCTTCTTTTCGCCAGAGCCATGCCGAAGGCCGACATCCATCCCACCTGGTATCCAGATGCCAAGGTCATCTGTAATGGTCAAGTGGTGATGACAACTGGTTCCACCAAACCCGAGATCCATGTGGATGTCTGGAGTGGTAACCATCCCTTTTATACAGGGACCCAGAAGATCCTTGATACCGAAGGTCGGGTTGATCGTTTCATGCGTAAGTACGGTATGGGTGGGTCGGATGCTTCCTCCCCTGCAGCCAAGACCCCTCCTGCAGCCTGACCTTCAGGTTTGCTTGCTTTGGCCGGCTGCCTTGCGGTAGCCGGCTTTTTTACTTGTAACTGGACCCGTACCGCCCATGGATTCAGCCCTGCTTTGCGAACGCCTGGAAACGACTTGTCGGACGTTTGAAGCCCTCGAGCGTCAACTGGCCGATCCTGCGCTGGCGACGAATCCCAGCCAACTCCAAACCCTGGCCAAGGAGCGGGCCAAGCTGGAGCCGATGGTTCTGGATTATCAAAAAATGCTCCGATTGCAGTCTGAGCAAACCCAGGCCCGTGATCTTTTGCGTCAATACCGAGGCGATCCTGCCGGCCAGGAGCTCGCCGAGTTGGCTGCCGAAGAATTCGACAATCTGGAACAGGAACTAGTTGGGCTGCGTCAGAGATTACTCCTGGCCATGGTTCCTTCAGACCCCCGCGATGAGCGTAGTGTCATGTTGGAAATTCGTGCTGGAGCTGGGGGCGATGAAGCGGCTCTCTGGGCCGGCGATTTGGCTCGCATGTACGAGCGTTATGCCCAGAGCAGGGGCTGGATGGCCCAGCCCCTCAGTGCCTCTGAAGCGGATCTGGGGGGGTATCGCGAGCTGATTCTGGCGATACGTGGCGAAGGTGTTTATAGCCAATTGAAATTTGAAGCCGGAGTGCATCGAGTCCAGAGGGTTCCGGCCACCGAATCCCAGGGTCGCGTCCATACCTCAACGGCCACGGTGGCCGTGATGCCTGAAGTGGATCCTGTGGAGGTTGTGATTGAGCCTGGAGATTTGGAGATCAGCACGGCCCGATCTGGTGGGGCAGGGGGACAAAACGTGAACAAGGTTGAGACGGCTGTTGATCTATTGCATAAACCATCCGGGATTCGGGTCTTCTGTACTCAGGAGCGTAGTCAACTGCAGAATCGTGAGCGTGCCCTTGAGATTCTTCGGGCCAAGCTCTATGAGAGAGAACTGGCTGTTGCCAATGCCGCCGAGAGCTCGGCGCGACGTGCCCAGGTTGGCAGTGGCGATCGTAGTGAGAAGATACGGACATATAACTATAAAGATAGCCGCGCCACTGATCATAGGCTTAATCGGCATTTTGCCTTAGACACTGTGCTTTCAGGACAGCTTCAGGAGCCTATTGAGGCTTGTATCGCCGCTGAACAGAGCCGCCAGTTAGAAGCCCTGGCCCGTGAAGCGATGGGAGCGGATGGTTGAAGCTTCGGGATGGGATGATTATTCGCCGATTAAATATTTGGCCCACTCCGCATTTCTGCCGGCACGAATCTGGCGATTGGCTTCGAAGCTCAGACTGCTCAGGGGCCGATGGGGGGGGCGATTCAATGACATGCCGGCTTCCCGGGGTGTGCGGTTACCCTTGCGAACATTGCAAGGAAGGCAAGCGGTAGTCACATTGTCCCAACTGTCAACGCCACCACGGCTGCGGGGCTGAACATGGTCAATCGAGAGTTTGTCTCCGTTGTACCCGCAGTATTGACACGCGTGTCCATCTCGTTGGAAAACATTGCGCCGGGTCAGGGGCAGCTGCCGATAAGGAACTCGAACGAATTGCCGCAGTCGGATCACAGTGGGACGCATTTGATCTGGCCGCAACAAGGACGTTGGGTCGTGTTCAAGCCCCTCAGCCTTGCCTTTCAACAACATCACCACCGCTCGCCTCCAAGTGGTGATGTTGAGAGGCTCGTAAGAGGCATTCAGAACGAGAACATGGCCCATGCCAGCCCCCCAGGCAAAACAAACCCTAACCAGGGTCTTGCAGGATGGTGGTGTGCTTCGTCACAAGGCCTTCCCCATCTTCCCCTGGTCCGAAACCAATGGCGATGACCCTGCCCTGCGGACTCGATCTGGCCCGAATCATGGGTGCTGAGTTGCTTGATGCCCCCGGGGCGATCGCGATTGGTGGTGTGGCGATCGATTCGCGCCGGGTCCAGCCAGGTGATCTCTTTGTGGCCCTGAAGGGGCGTCAACAGGATGGTCATCGCTTCGTGCCAGCAGCCCTGGGGGCCGGTGCAGCCCTCGTCCTCGTGGGCCGAGGGATGGGTTGGGTGGACGTTCCCCGGCTCGTGGTGGCAGATCCCCTGTTGGCCTTTCAGAAGCTGGCGGCCTGGTACCGCACCCAGTACCTACCCCAGGTGATCGCAATCACCGGCAGCAATGGCAAGACAGTGGTCAAAGATGCCCTGGCTACCTGCCTGACGTCCCGGTTCCGGGTGGCGGCCAGCCCAGGCAGCTGGAACAGTCAGGTGGGCGTGCCCTTGGCCGTTCTTGCAGCTGCACCAGGGAGTCAGATCGGTGTGTTTGAAGCAGGGGTCTCGGCCCCGGGTGAAATGGCGGCCATCGAGGCGATTTTGCGACCTGATTTCGGCGTGTTGGTGAATGTGGGTCTTGCCCATTTCGCCGCCTTTGGCAGCCGTGAGGCGATTGCCCGCGAAAAGATGGGCCTCTTCAGTCACCTTCCCGCTTCCAATTGGTTGATCGCTCCCTCTGACCCTCTGCTGGATGTCCTGCCCCTAGCTTGCGAGCGGGTCCATCCCGGTACGGACTGGCCTCGGCTGATCAAGCGTCGCCCCACCAGCACCGGTTTCGCCCTCACCCTGCAATTTGCAGATCAGCAGTTGAAGTTGTCGGTGCGGACCCGTTCCCTGCCCTTGGTCGAGGATCTTTTGATCGCGATGACGGCAGCCCTGCGCTTAGGCGTGAATCCCACCCAGATCGTCGGCGCCCTTGAAGGCTATGGATTTGGGCCAACCCGCATGGAAACCTGGCGCACACCGGAGGGAATCACCATTATCAACGACACCGCCAGCAGTGATCCCCTTTCGGTCCAGGCGGCCCTGGATACGGTCGCTGCGACGCCTAGTACCGGCCGTAGGCGCCTTTTTGTCTTCGGCGGGATGGCTGATCTGGGTGTCCGGGAGCATCGCGAGCATGGCTTGATCGGTCGGGTTGCCGCCGAGCGAGGTTTCACTCACCTGCTTTTGCTGCCCCACAGCGCCATTGAACACACTTGTGCGGGTTGGTTGTCGTTGCGTCCAGGCGCCTCGCTTCTCAAGGTGCCCGATTGGCAGGCCCTGCGCCAACAAGTCCGGGATTTGGCCCAACCAGGCGACCTGGTGTTGATGAAGGCGGCGGCGGGTGAGGGGCTAGGGGTCGCGGCACAAG
>JBIIRU010000307.1:0-3425 GCA_044341355.1 Cyanobium sp.
GCATGTACAAGGCGACCAGATCTCCCTTGCCAATGCCCAGGCTGCGCAAGGCATTGGCGGCCTTGCCCACCTCGGCGTGCAACTGGCGGTAGGTGAAGCGCCGCTCGTCCCCCGGCTCCCCCTCCCAAATCAGGGCCAGCTTGTCGGCCCGGGGGCCCTCCAGGTGGCGATCGAGGCAGTTGTAGGCAAGGTTGGTGGTGCCACCCTCAAACCAGCGGGCCGAGGGAGGTTCGCTCCAATCGAGCACCTTCTCAAAGGGGGTGAACCAGTGCAGCTCCTGGCGAGCCCGGGCCCCCCAGAAGGCATCGGGGTCCGCCTCCGCTTCCGCCACCAGGGCCCTATAGGCCTGGATCGAGCCGATGCGGGCCTGGGAGGCGAAGGCGGCAGGGGGCTTGAAGCGACGCTCCTCGTGCAGCACCGATTCGATGCTGGCTGACGCGGCGCTGGCTGACGCGGCCGGCGCGGCTGGGGTGGCGTCTGGATTGGGGAGGGCCTCAGCCATTGATCACATTGCGCTGTGAAGCAGTCAAGCGCAGGGGCTGTCCCGGTGAAACGATGGGGGTTAGCCCTTGCTCTTGATTCCATGCCCGCCTGGCTGGTGATCGCTGCCTGGATGGTGTTGGTGATCCTGGTTCTCACCCCCAGTCGCCGGGAATTTCGCTGGTTTCTGCAGTTGCGCCGGCCTCGCTGGCTCACCTTCGAGCGCTGGATTCCGGCCATCTGGCTGGTGATCTACCTCTGTTGCTTTGTTTCGGCTCTCAAGGCCTGGGCGGCCAGCGGCAGCGGCAGGCTTCTGGCCGCCTATCTGGGGCTGTTGGTGTTGGTGCAGAGCTACACCTGGGTCATTTGTCGCACCCGTCGCCTGCGTAACGGCACGTTGGTCGGCCTGGCAGGGTGGCTTTGGGGAATGGTGCTGGCCGCCGGCCTGCTGCCAATCAGCAGGCCGGCGGCCCTGTTATTGGTGCCCTATCTACTTTGGAGCCCGGTGGGGACCTTCGTGACTTACCGCATGGAGCGGCTCAACAATTAAATACTGGGCTTTTCTGCCGCAAACGCCGCCGCCCAGCCTTGGGACCATCAGGGGTGCTGATTGGCCCTTGGCAATCGCTGCCAGCGCAGCTAGGCATGAATCAGAAGCAGGATGGGCCATGGAGGAAGAAGAAGCACCCGTAACCCCACTGGCAGCCCCCAGCCTGGATGATCAGGGTGTGCTTTCGTATGCGGGCACGGATGGTCGCCGCTATGTGGTGGGTTTCCCCCCCGAGATCGACGAGGCCCGCATGGAGCAGGTGATGACGACCCTAAGGGGTGGAGGCGATCTGTTCCTTCAAATTGAGGCGTTCTGCGATCGCTGGATTCAACAGGTAAGTGGACCGGATCTCAATCAACATGACGCCCTGGTTTTATTGCTCACCACCTTGGAAACGGCCTTGGAAGACCGCTATCCAGACGGGGACTAGGGGGCCTCGCCTTCCAGGCTCCCAGAACTTCAGGCTGGAACCATGAATCGACCCGCTGCCTGCCTGTTTGATCTAGATGGGCTGCTCCTTGATACCGAGCCCCACCACTCCCAGGCCTGGAGCCAGGCTGCGGCTCGTTTTGGCTTGTTGCTACCCCCTGGACAGCTAATGAGTCTGCGGGGGCGGCGCCGTAGTGACAACGTCGATCAGGTGCGCGCCTGGATTGGTGAGGCGGGCCAGGCTGTGCCCACCGCCGCCGAATTGCTGGCCGTGCAACAACCAATCGCCCAGCGGCTGTTACGGGGGGCGGCTCCCATGCCTGGTGCGCGCGGTTTGCTGGAGCACCTCAGGGACCTGCAGGTGGCCATGGCCCTGGTTACCAGCAGTGGCAGGGACGCGGTCGAGCGTAAGTGTGCCCCCCACCCTTGGCTGGGAATCATCCGCGAGCGGGTGTTAGGGGATGATCCGGAACTGCGCGTCGGCAAGCCGGCGCCGGATCCGTTTTTGCTTGCGGCCCAGCGCCTGGGGGTCGCCCCTGGCGATTGCTGGGCTTTCGAGGATTCCCTGGCCGGGGCCCAATCGGCCCGGGCCGCCGGCTGTGTGGTTCATGTGGTGCCGGGAACCGAGCTGTCAACGACAGACTTGAGCAAATTGCAAAACAGTGCCGATCACCTGCTTGGCAGCTTGGCGGACCTGCGCCTGGACTGAAGGCCCGAGGCAGCGATCTCAGTAAATCTCAGAACAGCCGACTCAGGACGAAATCAGGCAATGCCCTGAGGGCGCCGCGGGATTCTGAGTGCGGTAACCAACTGATCGCTGTCTGGGCCTCGCGGGCAAAGCCTTCCGCCAATTGGCGCGAACGGGGAATGGCCTCACAATCGCGCACCAGGGAAAGGGCCTGCTCTAGGTCACCTTCATTACAGAATTCCCTCTCGATCAGGCCTGCCAGGGCAGGCCGCTCTTCGAGGGCATAGAGCACCGGAGCGGTCAGATAACCAGCAGCCAGGTCGCTGGCTGCCGGTTTGCCCAGTTCCTGGTCGCTGCCGGTGAAATCGAGGATGTCATCGACTACCTGGAAAGCCAGGCCCAGTTGTCGGCCAAACTGGTGCAAGCTAGCGAGTCGCTCGGGTTCAAGACCGGAGAGAACACCGCATGCTCGGGCGCTGTTGGCCATTAGGGAAGCAGTCTTGCAGTAGCTCTTATCGAGGTAAGTCTCAAGGCTCTGGCCAGTGTCGTAGCGAAACAATCCTTGGCGCACTTCTCCTTCTGCCAGATCCATGATCACCCGCGAGAGGAGTTTGACCACTTCGAGATCGTCAAGGTTTGCCAGGTGCCAACTGGCCTGGGCGAAGAGAAAATCACCGGCCAACACGGCCACCCGGTGATTGAAGCGGCTGTGAACCGTGGCAACGCCACGACGGGTGGCGGCCTCATCCACCACATCATCGTGGACCAAGGAGGCGGTATGGATCATTTCGGTGATCTCGGCCAGGCGCCTGTGCCGGGCACTGAGAGTTCCGTCTGGGGATATGGCTTTGGAGAGCAACAAGACAATGCCTGGGCGCAGCCGCTTACCCCCTGCGGCAAAAAGATGTTCAGCCGCCGCCTGCAGGATGGGATGGCCGGCACCAATGAGACTGCGAAGTTCGGCCAGAAGGGTGTCCAGGTCGGACTCAACCGGCTGTAGCAGCTCTGCAACCGTGGTCACGACTCCTCCCAGACCCGAAGATCCTAGAAGCCCCGCACTGGTGACTGGAGGCTGACGCTGCGAACCAGGGGCTCCGATCCCAGCCAGTCGGTGGCGGCGACCGCAAAATCCCGGGCCGAGCCGGTGACGCAGAAGCGGGTGCGTTCCATGGGAGGGGGGAGTGGTACCCCCTGGCTTTCCCGTTCCGAGGGATCCCCCAGGCTGGTGAGCAGGGGGCCGAGCCGTCTAGCCACGGCGGCGGCGGGATCCAGCAGCCG
>JBIIRU010000308.1:0-3424 GCA_044341355.1 Cyanobium sp.
GGGTGCAGGCAATGGTGGCCATCCCAGATCCGCAATTGCCCAGGGCGTCGTTCGCCCGCTGCCGGGTCCAGGCCAAGGCTTGGCAACATGCGGGCCAAAACCGCATTGGCATCCGCCTCTTGTTGGCCGATGAAAGTGCCCACGCCGATGCTGTACCCGCCGCTGCGGGGGAAGGCCCAACAGAAGCCGTGGTGCACCAGGCCGAACTCAAAGTGGGCCACATCCGCAGGGATCGGCGTTCCCTCCACTTCGACCGAGACGGTGGCGGCATAGCGGGGGCGGGCTGGCCCCAGGCCCAGGTCGGCGGCGAAGCGGGAGCCGGAGCCATCGGCGATCACCAGGCCCCGGGCTTCCAGCTGCTGGCCCTGGCCATCGGTCACTTGCCAGCGGTCGCCCTGGCGGTTGAGGGCCGTGGCGGTGCGCCCATAGCGCAGATCAACACCCCGATCGGCGGCCTGGCGGGCCAGAAAGTCGTCAAGCACTCGGCGGCGCACGATCCAAAAGGGGGCATCACCGGGCAACTCGGCCACCACCGGATCCTCCAGGCACCAGGTGAATCGCACCTGACGAATCACCTGGTCAACGGCGGGGTGCAGGTCAAACGGAAACCACTGTTGTACAGAGGCGGCCATGCCACCGCCGCAGGGCTTGCCCCGGCCGGGGCCCTCCTTTTCGAGCTGAATCACCCGCCTTCCCTTGGCGGCCAGATGGAAGGCCGCAGCCGATCCGGCCGGTCCCGCCCCAAGCACAATCACGTCGGCGTCGAGCGTCATGCTCAGACCTTGAGGATGTCGGTCTCCTTGTCAGCCAAGTGCTTCTCAATTTCGCTGATGAAGCGATCTGTTAATTTCTGGATTTTGTCCTGTTCATCGCGACTCTGATCTTCCGAGAGTTCGGTGTCCTTTTCCTGTTTCTTGATCTGGTCAATGCCATCGCGACGCAGATTGCGTAGGGCTACCTTTCCTTCTTCGGCATATTTGGAGGCCAGCTTGCAAAGATCCTTGCGCCGGTCTTCCGTGAGGGGGGGAATGTTGATGCGGATGACCTTGCCGTCGTTGTTCGGCGTTAACCCCAAATCGCTCATGCCGATGGCTTTTTCGATCAGCCCTATAGAGCCGGCATCGAAGGGCTGAATCTGAATGGTCTGGGAATCGGGGGTCGCGAGGGTGGCGAGGGATTTGAGGGGGGTGTCAGCGCCGTAATAAGGCACCATGATTTTGTCGAGCAAGCTGGGATTGGCCCTACCGGTGCGAATGGTGTTGAAGTTGCGCAGGGTGGCTTCCACCGATTTGCGCATACTGGCTTCCAGATCCATGGGATTCCTGCGTAATGGAGATAGGGGATTAAAGGGGGGCCGGGGTGATCCGGGTACCGATGTCTTCGCCGGCAACGGCCCGGCCAATGTTGCCGCTGCCGAAGACATCAAAAACAAGGATGGGAATGGCATTATCCTTGCAGAGGGCAATGGCAGTAGAATCCATAACTTCAAGTTCGTCGCTAAGAACCTCGAGAAACGTGAGGCTTTCGTAGCGCTTGGCGTCGGTGTGTTTGGCGGGATCTTTGTCGTAAACACCATCAACTTTGGTGGCTTTCATGACAACATCTGCGTTGATTTCGGCGGCCCGAAGGGCTGCCGTCGTGTCGGTGGTGAAGAAAGGGTTGCCGGTACCGGCAGCAAAAATCACCACCCGACCCTTTTCCATGTGGCGAATCGCCCGGCGGCGGATATAGGGCTCCGCAACTTCCTGCATCGAAATGGCACTCTGGACCCGCGTCGGTACCCCGGCCCGTTCAAGGCCATCCTGCAGGGTGATGGCATTCATCACCGTCGCCAGCATGCCGACGTAATCGGCGGTGGCACGGTCCATGCCGGCGGCCGATCCTTTGAGGCCGCGAAAAATGTTGCCGCCGCCAACAACGATGGCCAGCTGAGTGCCATTAGCCACAACGGCGGCGACATCGCGGGCGATGGACTGGACGATGGCGGGATCGATCCCGTAACCCTGATCCCCCATCAACGCTTCGCCGCTCAGCTTGAGAAGCACACGCCGGTAAGCCATCGACCTCCACCTTCGATCGAACAGTAGCAACCCCTCCTGGTCGGCCCCCCGACGCGGGGCCCGGTTTGCCTGGAATCGCCTCAGTACTCAATGCCCGCCTGGGCTTTTACCCCCTGTTCCCGGAAGGGGTGGCGCACGGCCCGCATCTCGGTGACCAGGTCAGCCCTCGCCAAGAGTTCAGGGGGTGCTCCCCGCCCTGTCAAGGCCACGTGGGTGAGGGGGGGGCGGTAATCGAGTCCTTCGAGCACCTGGGCGAGATCGAGGTAGCCAAGCTTGAGGGCCACGTTGGCCTCATCCAGGACCACCAGCTTGCGCTGCCCATCGGCCAGATAGGCAAGGGACCGCTGCCAGGCCGCCTGGGCCAGCTCCCGGTCCCTTTCGCGGTCCTGGGTCTCCCAGGTGAAGCCTTCCCCCAGGGCATGCCAGGCCAAGGCATCGCCAAAGTGGGCCAGGGCCTTGGCCTCACCGGGTTGCCAGCCTCCCTTAATGAATTGCACCACCGCCGCCCGCTCGCCATGGCCCAGGGTGCGTAACACCAGGCCCAGGGCGGCGGTGGTCTTGCCCTTGCCCTCCCCGGTGAACACCATCACCAGCCCTTTCTCCAGATCGCGGGCTTCCACGCGTCGTTGTTGCACCTCGCGGCGGCGTTCCATGCGGCGTCGGTAGTCCTCCGGGTCGGTCTCCGGGGCCAGGGAGCCGCCGGGACCAATCGTGGCGGCCTGCTGGTCCAGGGAAGGATCCACCCCGGGGCTGGGGGCGTCGGCTGGGAGCGCCGAGGGTTCAGGGAAGGCGGTTTCGCTCATGGGGCCAGGGGCGTCGATCCCGCCACTGTGACCGGATGCAGTGCCATCAGCCGGCTCGCCGGGCCAAGGCCGCATCCACCGCCTGTTGTTGATCTCGTCGGGTGATCCAGTGGTGGTACGTGCGGGTATGGATGGCCACGGAGTGGCCCATCATGCGGGCCGCCACCGTGTCGGGCAGACCGATGTGGATCGTGCGTACGGCCCAGGCGTGGCGCAGGTCGTAGGGGGTGATGGGCAGCCCGTAGCGCCGAAATTGTTCGGCCACCCGGCGGCCCACTTGTTGCAAAGTGGTGCGGCGCAGGTCCAGGTTCACGATCGGCAGGGCATTTGGGTCCCTTCCGAGCCGCTCCAGGTCGAAATGGTCGATCCACTCGGGCTGGAAGGGCCAGACCTGGTGTTCGCCGGTCTTACTGGTCGGCAGCACCCGCAGCACCCGATCGGCCCCGGGAGCCAGGGCGCTGCCATCGCAAAAAAAGACCTCGTGGTTGCGCAAGCCATAGGTGGCCATCAGGCCATAGGCCAGGCGCCAGCGGGGATTGGGGATCTGCCGCACCAGCTCCA
>JBIIRU010000309.1:0-3418 GCA_044341355.1 Cyanobium sp.
TCGGTGCAAGAGCGGGAGAGCCAGGCCCTGGAGGTTCTCGAGCACCTCTTGCAAACCCCAACCGCCGCAGTGATCCTGGAACCCCTGCTGCAGGGAGCGGGCGGCATGGCCATGGTGCGCCCCGCCTTTCTGCAAGCCGTGCAGCGGTTGGTGCGGCAGGCGGGGGCCCTGTTGATTGCCGATGAAGTGCTCACGGGCTTCGGCCGCAGTGGCTCCCTGTTCGCAAGCCAGCGGGCCGGCCTTAGGCCCGATCTCATGGCCCTCTCCAAGGGGCTGACGGGGGGCTTCCTGCCGATGGGTGTGACCTTGGCCAGGGAAGCGCTCTACGAAGGGTTCATCGGCACCGATCCCAGCCTCACCCTCTTCCATGGCCATAGCTTCACCGCCAACCCCCTGGGCTGTGCCTCAGCCCTGGCCAGCTTGGACCTGCTGGAAGCCAGACCGGAGCGTTACCAGGGCATGGAGGCACGGCTGAAACCCGGCCTCGTCGCCCTTGCCGGCCATCCCAAGGTGCTTTGTCCCCGCCTGCTCGGCTGCGCCGCCGCCTTTGACCTGGCGGTCGAAGAGCCCGGCTATCTCAATGTTGCTGGCCAACGCCTGCAGCAGTTGGTGCAGCAGCAGGGAGTCTTTTTACGCCCCCTCGGATCGGTGGTGTATCTCTTTCCACCCCTGGCCACCACGGACGAGCAACTGGACCAGTGCTTCAAGGCGATCGCCTGGGCCCTGGATCAACTCTGACGCCCCATTAAGAGCGCCATTCAGCTCAAGGCCCGGCCAAGATCGCCGCTTCGACATCGGCGCGGGAGAGGCCATAGGGGAAATGGCGCACCCTGCTTTGGCCGTCCTGCTGCCAGCTGACGCGGAGATCTTCCATCTCCAGCTCAATGCGGGCACTCCATTGGGGACGATGCAGATCCCAGCTGGAAGGCCGCCCGCTGTGCTGCTGGGCGCCGATCTGGCGCAGCCACTCTTCCAAGGAAGGCAGCGGATGGTTGTAAAGGGGCATCTGCTCAGGGGGGAGCATCAGCATTAGTGGGTGGCTCAGCTTTGGCAGTCTGGGCATGCACGGGGCTTAACGGTGGCTCTGGGACCCCATCAACTCCTGCGACCGACCAACTGGGCGGTGTTACTAGGGCCAGGCCCCGGGCCCAGGCCACGCCAAGACCCAGTACCAGGCTCAGGACCAAAGCCACTACCAGCAGCAAAAGGGCCAACCATTCGCCGCCCGAGAGGGCACGGTGCACCGAAACCCTGCGGCCTGGTGCCGCCTGTACCTCTGGTCTTGCAACAGCCGGCAAGGCAGGGGCGGCCCCCAAGTCCAACTGCTGGTCATAGGCCCGGCGGCGGGCCGGATCGCTGAGGGTGGCGTAGGCAAGCTGCAGACGCGCAAAGGCCGATTCCGCTTGCTGAGGCGGTAGTTGGGTGGTATCGGGGTGGTACAGCTTGCTGAGCTGACGGAAGGCCTGATGCAGCTCCTGGGAGGTGGCTGCCCTGGAGAGTTTCAGCTCCGCGTAATGGCACAAGCCGCTTGCAGAATCGGGGAATGATGGGGCTGGATTGGGCGAAGGGGCCATGGCCCGAAAACGGCGGCGGCAGGACGCGGTCGGCGGGATCCTAGAAAGAAGTTTCCAGGCCCCCGTGGATGGTCAACCGTCCTGACCCTGTCCAACCGTCGGACCGACCCTCGGACTCCGAGCCGATGCTGCCCGACGCCCCCCAGGGCGACCCGTTGCGGGGTCCATCCCCAGCATTCGATCGCCAGGGCCTGCCCACCCCCGAGTTTTGGGCCCAGCTGGGCTGGATGCCCCAGGCCAGCCAGTTGCAGTGCCTGGTGGAGCTCCAAGGTCAGTTGAGGCACTGGAACAGTCGCCTCAACCTGTCGCGTTTGGTGGAGGGCGAAGACTTCTGGATCGGCCAGATCTTTGACAGCCTTTGGCCCTTGGTGCCCCTGCTGACCCAGCAGCCCCCCCAGGCGGTGCCGTTGACTCTTATTGATGTCGGCACCGGCGGTGGGTTCCCGGGGTTGGCCATCGCCATCGCCCTGCCCGAGGCCCAGCTCACCTTGGTGGATTCGGTGGGACGCAAGGTGGAGGCGGTGCGATCAATGGCGGCGTCCCTTAGCTTGGGCGACCGGGTGACCTTGCGCTGCGAGCGGGTTGAGCGCACTGGCCGCAGCCGAGATTGCCGTGGCCGCTTCGACTGGGCCATGGCCCGGGCCGTTGCGGCAGCGCCTGTCGTTGCCGAATATCTGGTGCCCTTGCTGGCGCCCCAGGGCCGGGCCCTGCTTTACCGCGGCCGTTGGCAGCCCGGCGACCGGGCCGATCTCGACCGTGCCCTCCCCCTTTTGCGGGCGGAAGTCGAAGCGGTGCAGGGCCGCGAGTTGCCCGCAGAGCGGGGGGTGCGCCATGCCCTCTGGCTGCGGCCTTTAGCTCCCTGCCCGGACGCCTATCCGAGGGCCGTTGGTGTGCCACTCAAAACGCCGATTGGCGCCGACGCCTGCGAGAGCTGATTGGGGGGGCCACCGAGCCATGATTGGGCCTGTGCCCCAAGACCGCCGGTCCCCCGTTCAGGGGCTCACCAACCGCTGCAGCTTTTGGCCACCAAGCCGCTGGTGCAGGCGGCGCAGTAGGGGGGGAATCTCCCTGGCCCAGGGGCTGGCCCCAAGTACCTCCAGCAGATCCGCTTCCCCGACTTCCTGGTCCAGGGCCCTGGCGTTGGCACCAGGAAACCAGTGGTCACCTTGACCTAACAGCCCGTAACGGGCCCGGCAGAACCCCTCCATCTCCCAAGCTTCCAGCAGGTTGTGGAGCCAAAGCAACACCGGCAGATTGAGGCCTCCTGGGGTCTGTTGCCAAGGGGGCAGGCCCTGGTCCCAGGTCTCCAGCCAGGCCGCCCCCAGGGCCCGCTGCCGGGCCGCTTCCAGCCTGGCCAGTACGGGTGGCACTAGCTCGTGGGCCCGGGGCAGCAGCGCCACAGCCTCTAAATGGAGATCCAGATCCCCGGGTCGGGCGGCCCCCAGGCTCATGGTGTGTACGCCCGGGGCACTGAGGCAGAAAAGATCGTTGAAGACGATCGGATGCAGGGGGGCGCAGAGATCGAGCAGGCGCTGGGAAGGGCTATGCAGATGGCCACCTTTGTCCGTGGGACTGATCAGAAACACCCCCATGTCATGGGCGGTAGCGGCGGCAATGGCGGCGCCATTGTCCTGGCGGAGCCAATACCAATGGAGGTTGATGTAGTCGAAACCATCGCTTTCGATCGCTGCCAGGATCAAATCGAGGGGTGCATGGGTCGAGAAACCCACGTGGCCGACTCGGCCTGCGGCCTGCCAGCGACGGGCCACCTCCAGACAGCCTCCGGGCCGCAGGGTTTGCTCCAGCAGCTCGGCGGTGTTGATGCCATGCAGGCTGAGCAGGTC